>MFSY01000055.1 GCA_001785175.1 Candidatus Muproteobacteria bacterium RIFCSPHIGHO2_01_FULL_65_16
CGTCACCGGCGAAACGAGGCAGATAGTGCCTAGTGATCGCCTTGGAGACATCCAGAGGCTCTTCGTCGTGAAGGGCATAGTAATAGCCCATCACCCCCTGTAGTTCGGGAAACTCACCGACCATCTCAGTGAGAAGGTCGGCCTTACACAAATATGCAGCGCGCTCGACCACCTGCGTGTCGGTCTTGAGCTTTCCTGCGATCGCTATCGCGAGCTTCTGGATGCGTTGCACTCGCTCAAGCTGGCTACCGAGCTTGTTATGGTAGACGACATCCGCCAGGCGCGGGACGCGGTCCGCGAGCTTCGTTTTCCGGTCCTGTTCATAGAAGAACTTGGCGTCCGCGAGGCGCGCGCGCAGCACGCGGGCATTGCCGTTGATGATGTTATCGGGCTTGCCCGTTTCGAGATTGCTGACCAGCAGATACTTCGGCAGCAATTCGGCTTTCTCGCTCATCAACGCGAAATACTTCTGGTTCTTCTGCATCGTAAGGCCGATGCACTGTGTCGGCACCTCGAGGAACTCCCGTTCGAATTCGCCGGCGTAGACCGCCGGCCACTCGACCAGCGCGGTTACTTCGTCAAGCAGCTCTTCATTGGCACCAAGAATCGTTTGTGCCACAAAAATCCGCTGACTGAATTCCTCGTCCTCTTTACTCGTAGAGTCTGTCACATCCCAGGATTGCGGCAGAAAGACGTGGGCCTTCATTCCCTTGGACGCGGTGCGCAATTGTTTCTCGACCACCTTGCGCCGCTCCTCGAAGCTCGCGAGCACCTTGCCGGTCTTGCGCAGGATATCAGCGTACTTGTCGGCGCGGGTGATGGCGATCGGTCTTTTGCTCAAAAACCGATGGCCGAGCGTCTTGTTGCCGCTCTTGAGGCCGAGCACCGTTCCCAGCACGACCCTGGAGCCGTGCAGCATCACGAGCCCGTGCACCGGGCGCACGAACTGCGCCTCGCCGTCACCCCAGCGCATGAGCTTGGCGATCGGAAGCTTCTTGAGAGTTGCCTCGACTACACCGGCTAGATGGCTTTTGAGCGGCTCGCCCTTTTGCTTGAAGCGGTAAGCAAACTGTTCACCTTTGTCGCCCTTCACTCGTTCGAGCTTGCCGACCTCGACGCCACAGGATTTTGCAAAGCCGAGCAGCGCCGAGGTGGGCTGCCCGCTGGCATCGAGTCCGGCGCTTACCGACGGCCCTTTACGCTCACCCACGAGATCGATTTGCTTGTCACGCACACTTGTGATGCGTACGGCGAGACGCCGTGGTGTTGCGTAAAGTTGAATTTGACTGGTCGCGCTTTCGAGAAACCTTAAGCCCCTAAGTAACTCGAACAACGACTGACCAAACGCCTCAGACAGTCGCTTGAGCGACTTTGGCGGCAGCTCCTCGGTCAGGAGCTCGACCAGCAGGCTCTCGGCCATGGCCTAGCCCCGCGCCCGCTTCTTCGCCGGCGCCGCCAGCTTGAGCATCGGGAAGCCGAGCTTCTCGCGTGCCTCGTAGTAGGCCTGCGCGACCAGGCGCGCCAGCGCGCGCACGCGCGCGATGTAGGCGGCGCGCTCCGTGGGCGAGATCGCGCCGCGCGCGTCGAGCAGGTTGAACGTGTGCGAGCACTTGAGCACCATCTCGTAGCCCGGCAACGGCAGGCCGGCCTCGATCAGGCGCCCGGCCTCCGCCTCATAGTCGTTGAACTGCTCGAGCAGCCACTGCACGTTCGAGTGCTCGAAGTTGTAGCGCGACTGCTCGACCTCGTTCTGATGGTAGACATCGCCGTAGGTCACGCCCGGGGTCCAGGTGAGATCGAAGACGTTCTCCACGCCCTGGAGGTACATCGCCAGACGCTCGAGCCCGTAGGTGATCTCGCCCAGCACCGGCCTGCACACCAGCGACCCGACCTCCTGGAAATAGGTGAACTGCGTCACCTCCATGCCATCCAACCACACCTCCCAGCCCAAGCCCCAGGCGCCGAGCGTGGGCGACTCCCAGTCGTCCTCGACGAAGCGGATGTCGTGCTGCTTCGGGTTGATGCCGATCGTCCGCAGCGAATCGAGGTAGAGCTCCTGGATGTCGTCCGGCGAGGGCTTGAGCACGACCTGGTACTGATAATAGTGCTGCAGGCGGTTCGGATTCTCGCCGTAGCGGACGTCCTTGGGACGGCGCGACGGCTGCACGTACGCCGCCTTCCACGGCTCGGGGCCGAGCGCGCGCAGAAACGTGGCGGTGTGGAACGTCCCCGCGCCCACTTCCATGTCGTAGGGTTGCAGGATCACGCAGCCCCGGTCGGCCCAGTAGCGTTCGAGCTTGAAGATGAGTTCCTGGAAGGTCACGGGATCGCCGGCTGCGTGATATTTTGGCCGCCAGTATACCCCGTCCCCGCGCGGCGGTGCACGGAACGGGCGTTGGGGGGAACCTTAGATCTGCGTCGTTTCTGGGGCGGCGCGCTCGCCGCCCGCCGGCGACCGGTCCTCGCTGGCGGGCACAAGCGCGTCCGCGCCGGTCATGGCGTCGGCGGCGTCGCCGGGATAGAGCGTCAGCAGGCGGAGCACGCGCTGGTAACGCTTATCAAACGACTGGGTGCGCGTGACGGGATTGTTTTTCACCGGGCTCGGAAGGGTGGCGGCGAGCTCGGCCGCGCGCGTCGGCGACAGCCGCTCCACGTTCACCCCCCAGTAGGCCTGCGCCGCGGCCTGCACGCCGTAGATCCCCTGCCCGAACTCGGCGACGTTGAGATATATCTCCAGGATGCGGTGCTTGCTCAGGTTCTGCTCCATGCCCCAGGTCAGGATCAGCTCGTGCCACTTGCGCAGCGGATTGCGCGACGAGCTCAGGAACAGGTTCTTCACCGTTTGTTGCGAGAGCGTGCTGCCGCCGGCGGCCAGCCGCCCCTCCGTGAAGTTGAGGTCCATCGCCTCCTTGAACGCGATCAGATCGAAGCCGCTGTGCTCGTAGAACCGACTGTCCTCGGCGAGGATCACGGCGCGGATCAGATACTTGGGAACGGCCGAAAGCGGCACCGGCTGCCAGCGCAGCGGCGGCAGGTCCCGATGCTCGCGGTGCTCGCGCTGGTAGTCGCCGATGAAGCCGGACTTCGGCACCGGCCCGGCGGCGATCTGCTTCCAGTCCGGCCAGGTGACGGCGAGATAAAAAAGATCCACGATCAACAGGATCAACAATAAACGGAAACCCAAGTGCAGCAGCGCGATCAGGCGCCCGAGGCGGGCGCCGAGACCGTTTCCTGCCCGGTATCTGCTCCAAAACATTTGTGACTGTCCGATGAAAACAAGCGGCGCGCCGTGAGGCGGCGCGCCGGCTATTGGTTAACTGTTTTTTCCACCGCCGCCGACCTCCGGCCATGCGATGTGCCTTGCGCGGATGAATTCATCCCCGCGCTGGCGGACGCCATTTTAACCCATACTCGGATAATGGCGCCCGCCCACGACCCGCGTCCCGCTTAGTCCACCGCAAGGCCGTCGAGGACCGCGCGGCGATGGACTTTCCCGGAGCTTTTCGCTATCGTCCTTCACGTGTTTCGGTCCATCGTCCGAACCACCGCTAGGAGACACCGGCCCAAAGAAGCCGGGGCGCGAAATATTACACGATTTAACGGGCCCGCATGGGCCCGTTTTATTTACGGGTTTGAACCGCGCCACCCCGCGCGCCGCCTGCATCCTATTAGCAGGCTGCTGAAAAACTCGTTTTTCAGCAGCCTGCGGTGCGGTCGAGGGACCGACCGCCATTTTTCAAACACCCAAGTGTTTGAAAAATGGAGCAAAGCAAAAATCGCATTTTTGCTTTGCGTGACTGAAAAAGTCCTGGATGGACTTTTTCAGCAACCTGTTAGAACCGGGGCGTGTCCCGGCCGCGGGTTTGGGCTACTATTCCAGTCCCCGATGTCAACCGCCGCTTCCAGCACCATGAGCACCGTGTCAACCCCGCGCAAGGCCGTGGCCCTCATCTCCGGCGGCCTGGATTCGCTGCTGGCCGCGCGCGTCGTCCTCGACCAGGGCGTCCACGTCGAGGGCATCAACTTCTACACCGGCTTCTGCGTCGAGGGTCACACCCACGCCATCCGCCGCGAGCACCAGCACAAGCCCAAGCGCAACAACGCCCTCTGGGCCGCCGGTCAGCTCGGCATCAAGCTGCACATCATCGAGGTCATCGAGGAGTACAAGGACATCGTCATCAACCCCAGGCACGGCTACGGGGCCAATCTCAACCCCTGTCTCGACTGCAAGATATTCATGCTGCGCAAGGCGCGCGAGTGGATGGAGGCGAACGGCTTCGATTTCATCATCACCGGCGAGGTCCTGGGCCAGCGCCCGATGTCGCAGCGGCGCGACACGCTCCCGGTGGTGGCGCGCGACTCGGGCGCCTGCGACCGGCTGCTGCGGCCGCTGTGCGCCCGGCTCCTGCCGCCCACGCTCCCCGAGCGCGAGGGCTGGGTGAATCGCGAGCGGCTCCATGATTTCAACGGGCGCAGTCGCAAGCCGCAGATCGCGCTGGCGGAGCAATACGGCTTTCACGACTACGCCCAGCCCGCGGGCGGCTGCTGCTTCCTCACCCACGAGCAGTATTCGCACAAGCTCGCCGATTTCTGGCGCGCGCGCGGCGAGAAGCGCTACGAGCTCGACGACATCATGCTGCTCAAGGTCGGCCGGCACCTGCGCCCGCGCCCGCATTTCAAGCTCATCGTCGGGCGCGACGAGGGCGAGAACAATTTTCTCAGCGGCTATCGCGGCCGGTTCGTCCATCTCGCCGCCACCAGTCACGCCGGGCCGCTGGTGCTGCTCGACGGCCGCGCCGACGACGACGACCTCGATCTCGCCGCGCGCCTCACGGCGCGCTTCGGCCAGGGGCGCACCGCCGAGCGCGTGGCCGTGGTGGTCACGGACACGCAGGGCAGCGAGCACACACTCGAGGTGGCACCGCTGCCGGCGGATGAAATACCGGAAACCTGGTATCTCTAAACGTGAAAAAGCCCAACACAGAGGCGCGGAGACGCGGAGGGGAAACCCTCTTGAGTCTTTCTCTGCGCCTTTGCGCCTCTGCGTTGGGCCGTTTTTTGCCGCCCGCATGAGTCACCACGAACTCGACGCCCGCCACCTGCTGTGCCCGATGCCGGTGATACGCGCCCAGCAGCAAGTGGCGCGGCTGCGCCCCGGCGACACGCTCGTGGTGCGCGCGACGGACCCGGGGGCGCTGCACGACATCCCGGCCTGGTGCCGGCTGCACGGCCACGAGGTCCTGGCCACGACGACCGAAAGCGGCGAGGTGCGCGTGACCCTGCGCGTCGGCAACCAATGAGCGGGACGACGCCGCACACCATGCTCGACGCCTCCGACCCGGGGCGCTACGAGGCCGGCCGGCGCGTGACGCTGGTGAGCATCGGGGCCAACCTGGTGCTGACCCTGGCCCAGATCGTCATCGGCGTCATCGGCAACTCGCAGGCGCTGGTCGCGGACGGCATGCACACCCTGTCCGACCTGATCACCGACTTCATGGTGCTGTTCGCGCTCAAATTCGGGCGCAAGGCGGCGGACGCGGAACATCCCTACGGGCACGGGCGCATCGAGACGGCCGTGACCATGCTGCTCGGCGCCATCCTCACCGCCGTCGCGGTCGGCATCACGCTGCGCGCCGGCATGCGCCTCGGCGCGGCCGAGGCGTTCATCACGCCGGCGGTCGCCACCCTGTGGGTGGCCGTCGTCACGCTGTTCGCCAAGGAGGCGCTGTTCCACTACACCATGCGCGTCGCCGTGCGTTACGACTCCAACATGCTGCGCGCCAACGCCTGGCACCATCGCTCGGACGCCATCTCGTCGCTGATCGTGGTCGTGGGCATCGGCGGCAGCCTGTTCGGCTTCGTCTATCTCGATTCCGTCGCCGCCATCGTCGTCGCCTTCATGGTGGCGAAGGTCGGGGTTGACCTCACGTGGCAGGCGCTGCGCGAACTGGTGGACACCGCCCTGGCGCAGGAGGACATCGAGGCCATCCGCCGGACCATTCTCACGACCGGCGGGGTGAAGGCGCTGCACCTGCTGCGCACCCGGCGCGTCGGCGGCAGGGCGCTGGTGGACGTGCACATCATCGTGGACGAGCGCCTGAGCGTGACCGAGGGCCATCAGATCAGCGAGACCGTGCGCGCGCGGCTGATGAATGAGATCACCCGGGTCGCGGATGCCATGGTGCACATTGACACCGAGGAGGACATCAGCGGGCCCACCTGCCTCGACCTGCCGCTGCGGGACGAGGTGCTGAAACGTCTGGAGCGCTACTTTAAGGACATCCCCGCGGCGCGCCGGATCGAGCGCGTCACTTTGCACTACATCGAGAGGCACATTGACCTTGAGCTGCTGCTACCGCTCGCCGCCGTGGCCGACGCCGCCGAGGCCGGGAGGCTGGTCGCACGGCTCAAGGCCGCCGTCGGCAAGGACGAGTACATCGGGACGCTCGACGTCCATTTTCATTGAGTGCGCACTATAATAGTGCGGCATCATTTAAGGCGCACCATTTAGGAGCACTCGTTACGACGGCACCTTACATAAAAGGCCGAAAAACGCGTCCTTCGGCTTATTTCCCCGCTGGCATATTTCATGCAAAATGTGGGGTCCGATTTTCGCGGTAAACCACCGCTTTCCATAAATACATACATTCCCGCAGGAGGAATTAAAGATGTCCGCCGCCGATGTTTTAAAGACGATCAAAGACAAGAAGATCAAGTTCATAGATTTCCGGTTCACCGACACCAAGGGCAAGGAACAGCACGTGTCCGTGCCCTCGAGCACCATTGACGCCAGCACCTTCGAGGACGGCAAGATGTTCGACGGCTCCTCGATCGCCGGCTGGAAGGGCATCCAGGAGTCGGACATGATCCTGATGCCGGACGCGGGCACCGCGATCATGGATCCGTTCATGGAAGAGCCGACCCTGATCCTGCGCTGCGACGTGATCGAGCCCAACACCATGCAGGGCTACGAGCGCGATCCGCGCTCGCTCGCCAAGCGCGCCGAGGCCTATCTCAAGAGCAGCGGCGTCGCCGACACCGCCTTCTTCGGCCCCGAGGCCGAGTTCTTCATTTTCGACGACGTGCGCTGGGGCGCCGACATCAGCGGCTGCTTCGCCAAGATTGACTCGGAAGAGGCCTCGTGGAACACCGAAAAGGTCTACGAGGGCGGCAATCTCGGCCATCGCCCGTCGGTCAAGGGCGGCTATTTCCCGGTGCCGCCGGTGGACTCGCAACAGGACATCCGCTCGGCCATGTGCCTGGCGATGATGGAGATGGGCCTGGAGATCGAGACCCACCACCACGAGGTGGCGACCGCGGGCCAGAACGAGATCGGCATGAAGTTCAACAGCCTGGTGATGAAGGCCGACGAGCTGCAGATCTACAAGTACGTGGTGCACAACGTCTCGCACTCCTACGGCAAGACCGCCACCTTCATGCCCAAGCCCCTGGTGGGCGACAACGGCTCCGGCATGCACGTGCATCAGTCGCTGGCGAAGGACGGCAAGAACCTGTTCTCGGGCAACGAGTACGGCGGGCTGTCGCAGCTTGCGCTCTACTACATCGGCGGCATCATCAAGCACGCGCGCGCGCTCAACGCCATCACCAACTCGCTCACCAACAGCTACAAGCGTCTGGTGCCCGGCTTCGAGGCGCCGGTGATGCTGGCGTATTCGGCGCGCAACCGCTCGGCCTCGATCCGCATCCCGTACGTGTCGAGCCCCAAGGCGCGGCGCATCGAGGTGCGCTTCCCCGACGCCGGCAGCAACCCGTACTTCGCCTTCGCCGCCATGATGATGGCGGGCCTGGACGGCATCCAGAACAAGATCCATCCGGGCGAGCCCATGGACAAGGACCTGTACGACCTGCCGCCGGAGGAGGAGAAGAAGATTCCGAAGGTGTGTCATTCGCTCGACATGGCGCTCGACGCGCTCGACAAGGACCGCAGCTTCCTCAAGGCGGGCGGCGTGTTCACCGACGACGTGATTGACGCCTATATCGGGCTCAAGATGCAGGAAGTGACGCGCATGCGCATGACCACGCATCCGATCGAGTTCGACATGTACTACAGCGTCTAGGTGACGGCGCAAGCCCCACGAACCGGAACGCCCCCGCCAGGGGGCGTTCTTTTTTTAGATGATTCTCACCGCAGAGGCGCGGAGACGCGGAGGAAAATAAGCTATCAGCTAAGTGAGCTATCAGCGATCAGCTAAATTAGCTATCA
>MFSY01000056.1 GCA_001785175.1 Candidatus Muproteobacteria bacterium RIFCSPHIGHO2_01_FULL_65_16
CGGCCACATTCAAAGCCGCAACCCCCTGATACGGAGTGCTTTTCCCGGCTCAGCCGCGCCGGCGCTGGCGCAGCGCCTCGAAGACGGCCGGCAGCACCGAGATTACGATGATCGCGGCGATCACGACGGAGAGGTTTTGCCTGACCCAGGGGATGTTGCCGAAAAAGTAGCCGGCCAGCACCAGCGACACGACCCAGAGCAGGGCCGCGAGCACGCTCACCGTGAGGAAGCGTCCGTAGGGCATGCGGCCGACGCCGGCCACGAACGGGGCGAAGGTGCGGATGACGGGGATGAAACGCGCGAGCACGATGGTCTTGACGCCGTAGCGCTCGTAGAAACCGCGGGTGCGTTCGAGGTGCTTGCGGTTCAGCCAGCGCGCACTCTCGTTGCGGAACACGCGCGGGCCGAGATAGCGCCCGGCCCAGTAGTTGACGTTGTCCCCGGTGAGCGCCGCGGCCACGAGCACGGCCATCAGCCAGCGCACGTCCATGCCGCCCGCCGCGGCGAGCGTGCCGGTGACGAACAGGAGCGAGTCGCCCGGCAGGAACGGCGTCACCACGAGCCCGGTCTCGGCGAAGACGATGACGAAGAGGAGCACGTAGATCCACGCCCCGTAGTTCGCCAGAAACACGCCCAGGTGCCGGTCGAGGTGCAGGACGAGATCAACGAGTTGGACGATCCATTCCACGGGCGGTCACCAGAAGTAGGCCAGCACCAGCAGTCCGAAGCCGATGCGGTACCAGGCGAACGGCCTGAAGGTGTGGCGCGCGACATAGACCAGGAAGGTCTTGACCACCACGAGCGCCGTGAGGAACGCCATGACGAAACCGGCCGCGAACAGCAGCGTGTCTTCGGCGTGCAGCAGTTGCCGGCTCCGGAAGAGGTCGTAGAGCGTGGCGGCGAACATCGTCGGCATGGCGAGGAAGAACGAGAACTCGGTGGCCGCGGTGCGCGACAGCCCCAGGAACAGTCCGCCCATGATGGTGGCCCCGGAGCGCGACACGCCGGGAAAGAGCGAGAGCGTCTGGGCGAGGCCGACCTTGAGCGCGTCGAGCCGCGTGATCTCGCCGAGCGCGTGCACGCGCGCGCCGCGGTGCCGGTGCCGGTGCTCGATGAGCAGAATCGCGAAGCCGCCGGCGATGAGCGCCCCGGCCACGGTGAGTGGGTTGAAGAGATGGGCCTTGATGTATTTGTGCGCGAGCAGCCCGAGCGCCGCCGCGGGCAGAAAGGCGATGAACAGATTCAGCACGAAGCGGCGCTCGGGCGCGCGGTCGAGCCCGCCGGCGAGGTCGAGCAGCCTTGCGCGGTAAAACCACGCGACCCCGAGGATCGCGCCCAACTGGATGGAGATCTCGAAGGTCTTGGCGCGCTCGCCGGTGAAGCCGATGGCGTCGCCGACGACGATGAGGTGGCCGGTGGACGACACCGGCAGGAACTCCGTGAGCCCCTCGACGACGCCGAGGATAAGCGCCTGAATCAGTAGTATTAAATCCATATTATTATTCTTTACCGCCAAGACGCCAAGAACGCCAAGGAATGTTTGGGGAGCAAAAGCAACTTCGAGTACCTGAACAACAGTCGAGGTGACTCATTCAAGAGAACTTCTCCCGAGACCTTGTTTTCTTGGCGTTCTTGGCGCCTTGGCGGTTCAAAATCATATTTGAAACTGTAGCGCTTTGCCGCGCACGCCCTCGCGGATGCGCCCCTTGTCGTAGGCGATCGCGCCGCCGACGATCGTATAGATCGGCCAGCCGACGAGCTCGCGCCCGCTGAAGGGCGACCAGCGCACCTTGGTGAGCATGTCCTCGTCGCGCACGGGCCTGGTGCTGTCCATGTCAACCAGCGTCAGGTCCGCGTCCCAGCCCTCGACGATCTTGCCCTTGTTCGGGATGCGGTAGGCCTGCGCCGGGCCCCAGCACATCCATTTCTGGATTTCCGCCAGGGTGCAGCGGCCGTCCTTATACGCCGTGAGCATCAACGGCAGCGAGGTCTCGACGCCCGGCATGCCCGACGGTGCCTGGGGGTAGCCCCGGTGTTTTTCTTCCAGCGTGTGTGGCGCGTGATCGGTGGCGATGAAGTCTATGGTGCCGTCGCGCAGGCCGCGCCACAGGGCCGCGCTGTCTTCGGGCGCGCGCAGCGGCGGATTCATCTGCACCAGCGTCCCCTTGCTGGCGTAATCGCGGACGTCGAGAAAGAGGTGGTTCGGGGTCGCCTCGGCCGTGACCCACGCGGGCTTGTCGCGGCGCAGCAGCTCCACTTCTTCGCGCGTCGAGAGATGCAGGACGTGCAGCCGGCGGCGGTATTTCTGCGCCAGCGCGAGCGCGCGCGCGGTCGCAAGCCGGGCGCTTTCGTTGTCGCGCACGAGCGAATGCGTGGCGGGATCGGTGCGCCCGGCGAATTCGCCGGCGCGCGCGCGGATGCGCGCCTCGTCCTCGGCGTGCACCGCGATCAGGCGCGTCCCGTTGGCGAAGATCCGTTCCAGGTCCTCGGGCCGGTCCACCAGCAGGCTGCCGGTGCTCGCGCCCATGAAGACCTTTATGCCGCAGGCGGGAGCGGCGCGGTTGATCTCGTCCAGGTTGTCCGGCGTGGCGCCGATGAAGAAGCCGTAGTTGGCGACGCATTTCTCCGCCGCGCGCCCGAGCTTGTCGTCCAGCGCCGCCTGGCTCACCGTCGGCGGGTCGGTGTTGGGCATGTCGAGGAAGCCGGTCACCCCGCCCTTGACCGCGGCGCGCGCGCCGCTCGCCAGATCTTCCTTGTACTCCCGTCCCGGCTCGCGGAAATGCACCTGCGCGTCAATGACGCCGGGCAGGAGCAGCTTGCCCGCGGCGTCAATCGTTTCATCGGCTTCGGCGCCGAGACGCCGGGCGATGCGCGCGATGCGGCCGTCGGCGCAGAGCAGATCGCCTTCGAATGTTGACCCGTCGGGGCGCGCGATGCTGGCGTTGCGGATCAGGAGCGAGGTCAACAGGCGATCTCTGGCTGGGGGCGGTTAGCGCGGGGCGGGGAGATGCGCCTGGGGGGCGGGCGGGGGCCGATCAGCCCATCTTTTTTTCGCGGATCTCATCCAGGGTCTTGCAGTCAATGCAGAGCTCCGCCGTCGGTCGCGCCTCCAGGCGATCGAGGCCGATCTCCACGCCGCAGACGTCGCAATAGCCGTAATCGCCGGTCTCCATGCGCGCGAGCGACTCGTCAATCTTCTTGATGAGCTTGCGCTCGCGGTCGCGCGAGCGCAGCTCGAGCGACATGTCGGTCTCCTGGCTCGCGCGGTCGTTCGGGTCCGGCGGGTTGTCCGGCTCGTCGCGCATCTGGTGCACGGTGCGGGTGATCTCGTCCTCCAGTTCCCGGCGCCAGGCGAGGAGCTTGCCGTGGAAATGCTCCTGCTGTTTCTTGTTCATGTATTTTTCGCCCTTTTTGGCGGCGTAGGGCTTGATTCCGAGGAATAGGGAGGACTGATCCTTGGATTGTTCCTTGCGTTTCCGGGTAGCCGGCATGCGTCAACTCCTGTGATAATAGGCCCGAAAATCCGGGGGGCCGAAAAAAATAAGCGCGAATCTATACCAGAAAGGTCCGATGGTCGCAAGGAGGTTCTTACCGGTGGAAACAGCGGGCGCCCCATGCCTTTGCAGGCCCTGATTTTCGACGTTGACGGGACCCTGGCCGACACCGAGGGCGACGGGCGCCGGGACCACGGTTCCCGGCTTTGAACATACCGGGGCCGGTTTCGCCGTGGTGATTTGTTCAGAGCTTTACTTGCGGCCCGGCCGAATCAGACGCGAAGCACGCCTTCGAGATGCTTCGGCAGCTCGCGCGCATCTATGTCGCCGAGGTCCTTGTCGAGCGCGGCGACCACGAGCGCCGCCGTCGCGGGCGTCAGCGCCGCGCGCAGCATTCCCAGAAAACGCGGCTCGGCGACCAGCACCAGCTGCGCGTAGCGCCGATGGGTGCGGCCCTCGTCCAGCAGCCCGGCCAGCTCCCGGGCGAACCGTTCGGCGAGTTGCTCGGTCGGCTCGTGCTCCTTGCCCAGGGCATGGCGCCCCACGCCGTGGGAGTCGAAGCTCCGGCCCGGCTTGTCCGCCCCGATGTCCTGGTTTTTCAGCCTGCCCGACGGATGCGGAATATCCCGGATCAACCCGAGGCCCTTGCCCGGACCGGTGCTTTCAAAGATGCGCGCGCCGCCGCGGTGCGCGACCAGGATCCAGGTGTTGGTCATGACGATTATTTGCCGGTGTCGCCTGTGCTTCGTTCGAATGATAGTCGCAAAATCCGCCACACGCGCGGCATCGGGGATTCTACGTATATCCGCGGCATGGCGGCGGCACGTTCCTTGCAAAATATCTTGCGGAAGGAATTTCTGTCATCTGCGAACAAACGGAGGTGTGCCATGACAGCACTGACGCATACGGCGATTTTCCCCTGGCAGAAGGCGCCGGCGGATGTTCCGTTCGGCGGGGAGGACGAGACCGCGGCCATGGTCTATGTCGGCGATATCTACGCGCTGCTGGAGCTTGACCGGTTTCTGGAAAGCGCCGGCGGAAGCCGGGAGCAGGAACCGGCCTGGCCCTTCATTCGATAGGCGCGTCGGGGCTGTTGCCCCATTCCGACCACGACCCCGGGTAACCCCGGACGTTGGGGTAGCCGAGGTGTTTCAAGACAAAATAGGTATGGGAGGAGCGGTGGTGGGTCTGGCAGTAGACGACGATCTCCTTGTCGGGCGTCACGCCGATCGCCGCGAGCATCTCTCTCAGTTCCGCCGCGGGCCTCAGGCGCAGGCCGTGGACCCGGTCCATGGCGTTCACCCAGTCGAAATTCACCGCCCCCGGTATGTGGCCGCCGCGCGCGGCGCGCATGATCTCGCCGCGGTACTCACCCGGACTGCGGGCGTCGAGCAGCACCACCCCGGGATCGCGCAGGTGCGCGAGGATGTAATTCCGGTCCGCGATTCCCGCCCCGGTAAGCCTGACCTGATAATGGCTGCGCGGGCGCGCGACGGCCTCATTCGCCACCGGCCGGTGTTCGCTCTCCCACGCCTCCAGGCCGCCGTTCAGCATGGAATAGGCCTTGTGGCCGATGACATCGAGGGTCCACAGCAGGCGCGCGGTGCGGGAGTTGCCTTCCTCGTCATAGGCGACCACGTGCGTGTCCGGCGTCAGGCCGATGGCGCTGAACAGCTCCGACAGCTGCGCCTCGTCCGGCAGCATCCCCTGCGCCGGCGGCTGGACGTGCACCAGACTGGCGTAGTCGAGATGCACGGCGCCGGGCAGATGGATCTCGGCATAGGTTTCCGGCCGGTCCAGGTCCACGAGCAGGAGGTTTTTTTCTCCCAGATGCGGCTCGAGTTCGGCGGGTTCAATCAGCAAAGGCAACAAGGGCGGCGCCATTTATTTGATTCCGTGTGATCAAACGGCCATTTTAGCGTGCCCGGGAGCAGCGCGAAACCAGTTTGAGCGGTTTTCCGGCGACGGCTAAAGGGTTTAAACTACGTCTACTCGGTTGCAGCAGGTTCATCCGTGGAAATATTCAAGCTTTTCACCATCGAGGCGGCGCACCGCCTGCCGCAACTGCCGGAGGACCACAAGTGCCGCCGCCTGCACGGCCATTCGTTCGCCATCGAGGTCCATGTCACCGGACCGGTGCAACCGCGGGAAGGCTGGGTGCAGGATTTCGCCGACATCGGCCGCGCGTTCGGGCCGTTGCACGATGAGCTCGATCACACGTATCTGAACGACATCCCCGGACTGGAAAATCCGACCAGCGAGAATCTCGCCCGCTGGATCTGGCGCCGCCTGAAACCGGCGCTTCCCATGCTCTCCCAGGTGGTGGTGCGGGAGACCTGTACCGCGGGCTGCATCTATCGGGGAGAGGATGAAAAGCAAGAATAGACAGGATTCACAGGATTTCACAAGATTAACAGGATTCCTTCGGGGAGAAGATGAAAAGCAGGAATAGACAGGATTAACAGGATTTCACAAGATTAACAGGATTCCTTAAGAGTCTTAAAACGCTTTAATCCTGTAAATCCTGAAAAATCCTGTTAATCCTGTCCATCCTCTTTTTCTTCGCATCGCATGGACGTTGAGAAATTCAAGGACGAGACGCCGGTCGAGATCGAGACCGGTCCCGCGCCCACGGCGAGCGTGATCTGGCTTCACGGGCTCGGCGCCGACGGCCACGACTTCGAGCCGATCGTCCCCGAGCTCGATCTGCCCGGGGCGCTCGCGCTGCGTTTCGTGTTTCCGCACGCCCCGTACCGCCCGGTCACCATCAACGGCGGCCATGTGATGCGCGCCTGGTACGACATGGCGCTGGCCGAGCGCGGCGTGGTTCAAAATGCCGAGGACATTCGGGCCGCGGAAGAAATCATCCGGCAACTGATCCAAAACGAGAACGCGCGCGGCATCGCCCCCGGGCGCATCGTGCTCGCGGGCTTCTCGCAGGGCGGAGCGGTCGCGCTGCACACCGGGCTGCGTTATCCACAGCGCCTGGCCGGCATTCTCGCGTTGTCAACGCTTCCACCGGATGTTGACGAACTGGCGCGGACGGCCCGGCGGGCCGACACCGGAATCCCGGTTTTCATGGCCCACGGACGCAACGATCCTCTCATCCCCTTCGCCCTGGCGCGGGAAGCGGCGCGGCGGCTGGCCGAAAATGGGATGAGCATGGAATGGCACGAATACGCGATGGCGCACGGCGTCGTCCCCGAGGAGATCGCCGACATTTCCCGCTGGCTCACCCGCATCCTCGGCGCCGGCGCGCCGGGTTAGGGAATTAATAATCAGGGAAGCTATTATGATGACGACCACGGCGCCCGGCAGGGGGGTAACGGAACGTATGGCGCTCCCTAGGGGACTCGAACCCCTGTTTTCGCCGTGAGAGGGCGACGTCCTGGGCCACTAGACGAAGGGAGCATGCACGTGACGGCCGCGAGCGGTGTTATTATACGGGCCGGTTCCGGATAAGACCACAATCGTGTACGCGCCGTTCGGTCAAAGGTGACGCCAGATTAACGACCCGATAGTCATCCCCCGCGCCCAACACCCCATCTCGCGCGTGCTGATCAGCGAGAACGCGCTCAAGGTTCTGCACCGCCTGAAAGACGCCGGCTACGCGGCCCTGCTCGTGGGCGGCTGCGTGCGCGACCTCATGCTCGGGCGCGAGCCCAAGGATTTCGACGTCGTCACCGACGCCCAGCCCGAGGAGATCCGCAAGCTGTTTCACAGCGCGCGCCTGATCGGGCGGCGTTTCCGCCTGGCGCACGTGCGCTTCGGGCGCGCGATCGTCGAGGTCGCCACCTTCCGCGCGCTGCCGCGCTCGGCGGAGGGCGACGGCGAAACCGAGGAGGCGGACCTCCTCAAGACCGAGGAGGGGCGGATCCTGCGGGATAATATCTTCGGCACCCAGGAGGAGGACGCGATCCGCCGCGACTTCACGGTGAACGCCCTGTACTACGACATCCGCGACCGCAGCGTGGTGGACTATGTCGGCGGCGCCGTGGACCTGCGCGCGGGCGTAATCCGCACGATCGGCGACCCGGAGACGCGCTACCGCGAGGACCCGGTGCGCATGCTGCGCGCGGTGCGCTTCGCCGCCAAGCTCGGGTTCCACATCGAGGAGCGCACCGCCGCGCCGATCCGCGAGCTCGCGCCGCTGCTGCTGCACGTGCCGCCGGCGCGCATGTTCGAGGAGGTGCTCAAGCTGTTCCACGGCGGCTACGCGCTCGAAACCTACGAGCAGTTGCGGCGGCACGGCCTGTTTCAATTTCTGTTCCCGTTGACGGAACAGAGCCTGGCGACGGAGGAGGACAATTTTCCTCTCACCCTGGTGCCGCGCGCGCTCGCCAACACCGACGCCCGCATCGGGCAGGGAAAGCCGGTGACGCCGGCGTTTCTCTTCGCCGCCATGCTGTGGGAGCCGGTGCGCCAGCGGATGCGGGCGGCCCTGGACGAGGGCTTGAACCGGCACGACGCGCTCGCGCGCGCCGCCGAGCACGTCCTGCGCGAGCAGGTGCGGCATGTCACCATCCCCAAGCGCTTCAGCGCGCCGATGCGCGAGATCTGGGTCATGCAGCCCCGGTTCGAGCGGCGCGCGGGCAAGCAGGCGGAGCACCTGCTGGCGCATCCGCGCTTCCGCGCCGCCTATGATTTTCTGCTGCTGCGCGCCGCCGCCGGCGAGGCCGACAAGGAGCTGGCCGAGTGGTGGACGCATTACCAGGAGGTCGCGGGGCC
>MFSY01000057.1:0-7144 GCA_001785175.1 Candidatus Muproteobacteria bacterium RIFCSPHIGHO2_01_FULL_65_16
TTTTCTTTTGCTACTTGCTGCTTGCTACTTGTCACTTGCTACTCTTTGTTTAAGACCATGATCGCGTCCATCTCCACCGCCGCGCCCCGGGGCAGAGCCGCCACGCCCACGGCGGCGCGCGCCGGATAGGGCTCGGTGAAGTACTGCGCCATGATCTCGTTGACCAGCGGGAAATGCGCGAGGTCGGTGAGATACACGTTGAGCTTGACGACATCGGCGAGCGAGCCGCCCGCGGCCGCGGCCACGGCCTTCAGGTTCTCGAACACGCGCCTGATCTGCGCGCGCGTGTCGCCGCCGTCGAGCTCCATCGTGGCCGGCACGAGCGGGATCTGACCCGAGAGGTAGACGGTGGCGCCGACCTTGAGCGCCTGGGAGTAGGTGCCGATGACCTTGGGGGCGTCGTCGGTTCTTATGATTTCTTTTTTCATTCGTGGCTCCGCTAAGCTCCGGTAGCAAGTTACAAGTAGCAAGTAGCAAGTTACAAGTGGCAAGTGGCAAGTGGCAAGAAAACCGCTGTACCTTGCCACTTGCTACTTGAATCTTGCAACTATCCTTTTTTCCGACTGATCCGCACCACCGAGTCCAGCGCGCGCAGGCGGCGCATTATCTGCGCCAGGTGCACCCGGTCGCGCACCTCGACGGTGAAGTCCATGATCGTGTGCTGGCCGTCGCGGTCGTCGGAGGAAACGGTGTCAATGTTGGCGTCCAGCTCCGCGATCGCGGCGGCGACGGAGGCGAGCACGCCGCGCTGGTTTTTCACCTCCACGTGGATGTTGACCGGGAACACGCCCTCGATGCTCTTTTCCCACTGCACGTCGAGCCACTGCTCGGGGTGCTTGCGGTACTTGGCCACGTTCGGGCAGTCCACCGCGTGCACCACGATCCCGCGCCCGGCGGAGAGAAAGCCGAGGACCGGGTCGCCCGGGATCGGCCGGCAGCAGCGCGCGTAGGTCACCACCACGCCCTCGGTGCCGCGGATGGCGAGCATCGGCGCCTTGCCCGGGGCCTCGCCCACCGCCGGCGTCTCCCCCGGCGCCTCCGGCGCGAGCTGGCGCGCGACCACGGCGGCCAGGCGGTTGCCGAGCCCGATCTCGCCCAAAAGGTCGTCCCAGCTTGCGAGCTTCATGGCGGCGAGCAGCGCGCCGCGGCGCGCCTCGTCCACCCGGGCAAGATCGCCGCCGACGGCCTGCAGCGCCTTGTCCAGCAGGCGCCCGCCGAGCCGGACGGCCTCGCCGAATTTCTGGTTCTTGAGGAAACTCCGGATGTGCGCGCGCGCCTTGCTGGTCACGACGTAGTCGAGCCAGGTCGGGCTCGGGTGGCTCCACTCGGAGGTGATGATCTCGACGTGGTCGCCGTTGCGCAGCACGGTGCGCAGCGGGACGAGCTGGTGGTTGACCTTGGCGCCGACGCAGCGGGTGCCGACGTCGGTGTGCACGTCATAGGCGAAGTCAATCACGGTCGCGCCGCGCGGCAGCTTCTTGATCTCGCCGTTGGGCGTGAACACGTACACCTCGTCCGGGAACAGGTCAACCTTGAGGTGCTCCAGGAACTCGCGCGGGTTCCCCGCCTCGAGCTGGGTCTCGAGCAGGTCCTTGAGCCAGCGCAGCGCGCGCTGCTGCACCTGGTCGGTCTCGGAGTCGCCGCTCTTGTACAGCCAGTGCGAGGCGACGCCGGCGTCGGCCACGCGGTGCATGTCGCGCGTGCGGATCTGCACCTCGATCGAAACCCCGAACGGACCGAACACCACCGTGTGCAGCGACTGATAACCGTTGGCCTTGGGGATGGCGATGTAGTCCTTGAAGCGCCCGGGGATGGGCTTGTACAGGTTGTGGATCACGCCGAGCGCGCGGTAGCAGGTGTCCACCCGGTCCACGATCACGCGAAAGGCGTAGACGTCGTAGACCTGTTCGAACGACAGGTGCTTCTGCAGCATCTTGCGGTAGATGCTGTAGACGTTTTTTTCGCGCCCGGTGATCTCCGCCTCCAGCCCCTCCTCGCCCAGCCGGCTGACGATCGCGCCGCGCACCTTCTCCACGATGGCCTTGCGGTTGCCGTGGCGCTTGCGGATCGCCTCGGCGAGGGCGCGGTGGCGCAGCGGGTAGAGCGCGGCGAGCGCCAGGTCCTCGAGCTCGACGGACCACTGGCGCACGCCCAGGCGGTTGGCGATGGGCGCGTAGATCTCGAGCGTCTCGCGCGCGATGGCGCCCTGGCGCGCGCGCGGCAGGGCGCCCAGGGTGCGCATGTTGTGCAGGCGGTCGGCGAGCTTGATGAGGATGACGCGGATGTCGCTCGCCATGGCGAGCAGCATCTTGCGGAAGTACTCCGCCTGCGCCTCTTCCTGGGACTGGAATTCGATGCGGGTGATCTTGCTGACGCCGTCCACGAGTTCGGCGACGTCCTTGCCGAACTGTTCGGCGATGCGTTCCTTCGCGGTCTGCGTGTCCTCGATCACGTCGTGGAGGATGGCGGCCATGACGCTCTTGCCGTCCAGGCGCATCGCGGCCAGGATGCGCGCGACCTCGAGCGGATGGTAGATGTAGGGTTCGCCGCTCTGCCGCACCTGGCCCTCGTGGGCCTCGGCGCTGAACAGGTAAGCGCGGTAGGTGTCGGCGACGTCGCGCGGCTCGAGATAGGTCTCGAGCACGTCGCACAGGTCGCTGATGAGGAATTGGCGCCCGGCCGGACGCGGCCCGGCGGCGCGCGGCGGCCGCTCCCCGCGCCCGGTCGCGGCCGGCGCGGACGCATCCACCGCGGGGGATACGGGATCAGGCCTTGACGCCGTCTCCTTGGTCGGAGGCCGGGCCGGGGACGATCCCGCCCGCTTGGGTTTGGTCGGATGTGTCTTCATCGGCCTCGAGTCCAGCCTGCATCGGCTCCTCGTCCAGGATGGCGTTGGTGACGAAACCGCCGGCGATCTCGCGCAGGGCGATCACGGTTGATTTGTCGTTCTCCCGCCCGACACAGGGCTCAGCGCCCTGCGTCAGTTGGCGCGCGCGCCGGGCGGCGACCAGCACCAGTTGGAAACGGTTTTCCACATTCTCCAGACAATCTTCTACGGTAACACGGGCCATGTTCTATCCTGTATGTAAATTTAGTGAAGCCGGCGGCCGCGTCCGCCCGGACGAAATATAAACGGGGCAAGGCGCGGCCATAGCTGATTGCTTTTATCTTACTGATATTATGGGTGCTTTTCCAGCTATTCGCGCAAAAGCGCCGCAACATCGAGGTTTGGCGGCCGGACCTCATCCCCCCGTCCCCGGATAATCGCGGTCAAATCCTTCATGGTGGCGGCGAAATCGTCGTTGACCACCACGTAGTCGAACTCGGTGTAATGGCGCATCTCGGCCACCGCCTCGCGCATGCGCCGCGCGACCACCTCCGCGGAATCCTGGCCGCGCCGGATCAGGCGCTCCTCGAGCGCGGCGCGCGTCGGCGGCAGGATAAAGACGCTGACGGCCTCGGGCATCAGCGCCTTGACCGCGCGCGCGCCCTGCCAATCAATATCCAGGATCACGCTCTTGCCCCGCCGGAGCAGGTTCTCGATCGCCGCGCGCGAGGTGCCGTAGTGATTGCCGAACACCTGCGCGTGCTCCAGGAAGCGCCCGGCCGCGACCATCTCCTCGAACTCCTTGCGGTTCACGAAGTAATAATGCACGCCGTGCCTCTCGCCCGGGCGCGGCGCGCGCGTGGTGTGCGACACCGAGAACTCGAGGTCGGGCAGGCTCTCGACCAGCGCGTTGGCGAGGCTGGTCTTGCCGGTGCCGGAGGCGGCGGAGAGGATGAAGAGTTTGGGTTTATTCATGCAGAAAAAAACGCTAATTATAGCTGCGAAGTCTGCGCCTGAATGATCCATTCAGAAACGGCTCAGGAAGATAGACCGTTCACCGTTGAGTCCCATTGAGATTTATGTCGTCGAACTCCATGCCGGCAACACCCATCTCGGTATCGAGGCAAACAAATACCCGCGAATTTGTACGACGAATCGAAACTGCTGTAGAGCGACACCGCTGTAATATTAGAACTGACAGCCGGCGCGCGGAGCTATTGTGATTTTCGTTGATCGTGCGGGATGACCACCGTGGCTTGCGCTGTAGCCCGGTTGCCAGAGGCGTCCGTGGCCGAGTACGTGATCGTATACACTCGCCCATCCTTACGTTGACCTAGGCGTGAGGCACGCAGATCGAACTCCCGATCATCGACTCCGATTTGAGCGCCAACGATATCCAGGGACGGGTCCGAGCATTCGTTGCAGGAAATAGAATCGAGCTTCACAACCGGGTTAGGGTCTTGATCGTCCACCGCCGTCAGGTTGACGGTGATTTTTACCAGTTTGTTGTTTGGCGGCCAAATCGTACTGGGCGTCACGGACAGCGAGATTTGCGGAGGTATCGTATCGAGGGGCGGCGTGGCGATCTGTTCGAGCCGTTCTGACGCCGCAGTCGGGGCGCCGTTGAGGATGACCGTCCAGTGGCCGGTCGTGTACCGCGGCTTGTCCTGCTGGGCCGTGATGCGAAACCCAGTGGCGGTTTGGCCTGGCAGAAGCTCGTTGTTCCCGTCCGGCTTCCACGACACCTGGAACTCGGCGGTTTCCTCCGTCGTAACCACGTAACCAGACCATCCGGCCGGCCCCGTTATAGCCGTCGGCAATTCTAACGGGAGTTCAGGTGCCCCATGATAGTAATCGTAACCTACCGCCAAGCCAACAATCGGTGAGGTGCCTTTGTTGGTAACCGTGTAGGTATAGATAACCTTATCCGGAAACACCTGCTTGTATACGGTTACCGACGCAGCCGCCCGGTCCCGTGAAGTTGCGGACACGGTAATCGGTACCACAAGCAAGGCTACGATGAAAAGCTTAAAAATACCTTTGACCGTTGTCATTTGTTCACCTCTCAGCGTTCATTCTATCTCACCATGCCATCCGCCACGCGTCACCGAGGCTGAAAGTGCGCAGGATCAAGTTGTGGCCACGGTCGGTACATGCCGCATGCGGCTCCCATGGAATCGGCCGTCCAGCCAGACGGAAGATTTTGGATACTCAGATCAACCGCCTCACCAGTATAATGGGGCGAGTATGGACCCGCTTTGCCTGGCTGCATAGTCGGCGCAAGATCGTGTTTCTTCTGCATCTCGGCTTCCACCTGACTCTTCAGCGTCTGGCACGCTGGCTCTTTATTCTTGAGCAAATTATCCCAGGTATCCCAAACCTCACGCAGGTGTGCCTGATATGCAAGGGGACGCCATGCCGATTTGAGAATGGAGTTTCCGCCAAGCGCGCTAGTAAGTACCTGCATGCACTCCATTCCGAGCCGTGTGGTCATAAGGAGGCGATCTGTTCTGATCGTGTTGCCCGCCTCGAAAGATTGCGAGTCCGCGTCTAGTAGCGGTATGGGCGTAAGCGGAGGAACCGAGCACGTGGCGACGGAGAAATTGATCAACTCTCCGACGCTCTGGTCTCCCCACCCATCCTGAGCAACGCGGAGCACGAAACGCACGCGCTGGTTGCGCCATTGGTCCAACGACTGTGAGACAGCAACCGAAGGGCTCTCCCAATAAGTACCATACACACCCCCGGGTTTGCCCAGACGTTCAACGATCGGAACTCGACCGGTTGGCGTTTCCATGTATATGTCGAGCCAATCCCAGATACCGGCATCGTACGTCCTAAAGAGATACCGGAAAGTAACTAAACCGCCGTCATTGACGTCGATATCAATCGCAAGAGAACTGAAACCCGAAGGCTCAAGGCCAGGCGCGTATCGGCCAGTGTCCGGATATGGGTACGGCGTATCCCATCGCCCCACTTGAGCATCGATAACGTCAGTGCCACTAGAGGTCGTGTAGCCGATGCTATCGGCCGTGGGGCCGACGCTGATTATCTTCGCCGGCACAACGGGAGCGGCTTGTACCACAGTGGCTGAAACGACAAACGCGAGAAGGATTGGCGTGATCCGAGCGACTAGCCTAGTGATGCGATGCATCCGAGTCCTCCCGATTCCCTTTTTTACGGTCGCTTACGATGCAAGCGGACTTATCGTCCCACTCGTTCACTAAGATGTCAATTTCCCTTTCCTTCACATGAACATCAGGTCAACGACCCAGAAAGACGAGTGTATGACAATAAATGGCACGGATGGAGCTGTTGGTGTTGGGCGGCTATGGGAGCGGTCGGTCCGAAACATCCGCTCGTCCACCATTTCCAACTCTTATTCGATGTTCTGCACCTGTTCCCGCAGCTGCTCGATCAGCACCTTGAGCTCGACCGAGACGTTGGTCATGCGGATGTCCACGGATTTGGAGCCGAGCGTATTGGCTTCGCGGTTGAGTTCCTGCATCAGGAAATCGAGCCGCCGGCCGATGGGGCCGGACTGGCCGAACACGCGGTGGATCTCGGCAAAGTGCGCCGTGAGGCGATCAATTTCCTCGGTGACGTCGGATTTCTGCGCGAACAGGACGACCTCCTGCTCAAGGCGCGCGGGGTCGAGCTGCTGTTTGATTTCTTTCAGGCGCGCATCGAGGCGCTCACGGAATATCCGCGTTGTCTCCGGGAGCAGTGCCTGCGCCTGCACCACCAGCTGTTCCATGGCTTGCAGCCGCTGGAGCATGAACTCCTGCATCCGGGCGCCTTCGCGGCTCCGCGTATTGACGAGGTCGTCGAGCGCGGCGCCGAGCGCCTCTAGGGCCGTCGCGCCCAAGCTATCCACGTCGAGCGGTGGAAGCCGGATGACGCCGGGCCAGCGCAGCACGTCAATGGCGCGCAGCGCCGAAATGTCGGGGGCCATGCCGCGCAGGCGGCCGGCGGCGACCAGCAGCCGTTGCGCCTGGTCCTCGTTCATCTCGACGGCGCCCGCCACGGCCTCGCCCGGCTGAAAGCGCATGGTGCCGTCCAGCTTGCCGCGGCTCAGGCGCCGGCCGATGAGGTCGCGCGCCGCCGGCTCCAGGGCGCGCAGCTCGTCCGGCAGCCGCAGGGCGATATCGAGATAGCGGTGGTTCACGGAGCGCAGCTCCCAGGTCAGCGCGCCCCCGGGCGTCTCGGCCTCGCGCCGGGCGAAGGCGGTCATGCTGTGGATCATGTCGTTGTTATTCGGGAGTTGATGGCAGGCCGGATGGTAAACCGAAATCCGCGGCGGCGGAACGGGGCCCG
>MFSY01000057.1:7169-15335 GCA_001785175.1 Candidatus Muproteobacteria bacterium RIFCSPHIGHO2_01_FULL_65_16
CCAGCGGTTATAATTAGCATTAGCAGGTTGCTGAAAAACTCGTTTTTCGGCAACCGCCGGCAACAACGCAATCCGCGCCGAGCCCCGAGATGGTTTTGAAATGGCCGTAAAAATCGAACACGCCCTGCCCGTCGGCTACCTGCTGCTGCATTACCGCATCGCCAAGACCATCGGCAGCGGCGGCTTCAGCATCGTGTATCTGGCCTATGACATCAAAAACGGCCGGCCGGTCGTCATCAAGGAATACCTGCCGAGCAACCAGGCCACGCGGCTCGAGGACGAGACCGTCGAGAGCCTGTCGGAGGGAAGCGCCACCTTCCACCAGGGGATGAAACGCTTCTTCGACGAGGCCGCGGCGCTGGCCCGGATCGTCCACCCCAACATCGTGCGCGTCCTCGATTTCTTCCGCGAGAACAACACCGTTTATCTCGTGATGGAGCATCACAGGGGCAAGGACCTGCGCTGGTACATCAAGCGCCGCGCGCGCGGCCTGAGCGAGAAATTCATCCGCACCGTGTTCCCACCGCTGCTGCACGGTCTGCGCGAGCTGCACAACAACAATCTGCTGCACCTGGACATCAAACCGGCGAACATTTTTCTGCGCCAGGGCGGCAATCCGCTCCTGCTCGACTTCGGCGCCGCGCGCGAGTCCTTCGTCGCCGGCAGGGCGTCCGGACCGCACACCATGACCCTCGGCTTCGCGCCCATCGAGCAGCACCGCCGGGGATACCTCGGCCCGTGGACCGATCTCTACGCCATCGGCGCTACCATGTGGGCGTGCATGAGCGGCGAGGCCCCGCCGCCGGCGACCGAGCGCGCCGAGGAGGACACCTACAAGCCGGCGGTGCGCGCCTTCGCGCGGCGCTATTCACCCCAGCTGCTGGAGGCGGTGGACTGGTGCCTGCATATGAACCAGCTCGAACGGCCGCAGAAGGTGGATGACCTGCTCGATTTCATGAACCAGCCGCGCCCCGAGGTCGAGGACGAGGAACCCCGGGGGTATCTGGCGCGCCTCGGCCTCAGGCTCCCCTGGGGCGGGAAGAAATCGGCGTGAAATACCAGGTGGCGCAATACAGCCTGCGCGGCGGCAGGCCGGCCAACGAGGACCGCGTCGGCGTGGCCGAGCGCGACAACGCCGCGCTGATGATCCTCGCCGACGGCCTCGGCGGCCACAGCGGCGGCGCGCTCGCGGCCGAGGCCCTGGTGCAGACCCTGCTGCACGCATTTCAGAGCGTGCGCCAGACCGTCATCACCAACCCGTCGGCGTTTCTCGCCCTGGGAATCGTGCAGGCGCACAAGGCGATCGTCCGGCTCGGCCGGAGCCACAATCCGCCGCTCGAACCGCGCACCACCTGCGTCGCCTGCCTGGTGCAGAACGGCTACGCCTACTGGGCGCACGTCGGCGACAGCCGGCTGTATCACTTCCGCAACGGCCGCGTCATCGAGCGCACCCAGGACCACAGCGCGATCGAGCAGTTGCGGCACGACGGGGTGATCAGCGAGGAGGAGATGGCCGAGCATCCGCAGAAGGGCCGGCTGCTGAAATGCGTCGGCGGCCCGCACGAGCCCTCGATCAGTCTCGGCCGGGAAACCTTGCTGAACCGCGGCGACGTGCTGCTGCTGTGCTCGGACGGCCTGTGGGAGGCGCTGCCGCCGGAGGAGCTGGGCCGTTACCTGAGGCGCGATTCGCTCGAAGAAGACATCGAGGAGATGCTACACGCGGCGGAAACCAGGATGGGCCGGGGTTGCGACAACGTCAGCGCCGTCGGCCTGCGCTGGGAGGACCAGGTCAGCGCGAGCCCGCCGCTGCAGGGCGACGCCCCGGCGCAGGTGGACCAGCAGACGCTCCGCGAAGGGGCGGCGCGCGGCACGGTGCTGAAACAGCGTGGAAAAAAGAAACCGCGCGCGGACAAAGAGCGCCACGAGACCCTCGACAGCGGCATCAAGGAACTGGAAGAATACCTGAAACGCTTCGAACCGAAATAAACCCCATAACCTGCACCCTGATTTCGCCATGAAGAACTCCATACGACCGAGCGGACGCGCCCCGGACCAGTTGCGCGACATCCGCCTTACGCGCAACTACACCAAGCACGCCGAGGGCTCGGTGCTGGTCGAGTTCGGCGACACGCGCGTCATCTGCAACGTCAGCGTCGAGGACAAGGTGCCGCCGTTCCTCAAGGGCAAGAACCAGGGTTGGGTGACGGCGGAATACGGGATGCTGCCGCGCTCGACCAATCAGCGGATGCAGCGCGAGGCGGCGCGCGGCCGGCAGGAGGGCCGCACCCAGGAGATCCAGCGCCTCATCGGCCGCTCGCTGCGCACGGCGGTGGACCTGCGGCTGCTCGGCGAGCGCACATTCACCGTGGACTGCGACGTGATCCAGGCCGACGGCGGCACGCGCACCGCCTCGATCACCGGCGGCTGCGTCGCCCTGGTGGACGCCATCCGCCGCCTGCAAAAGCAGGGGCCGCTCGGGCAAGACCCGCTGCGCCATCTGATCGCGTCGGTGTCCACCGGCGTCTACCGCGGCGCGCCCATTCTCGACCTCGACTACGCGGAAGACTCCAACGCCGAAACCGACATGAACTTCGTGATGAACGAGGAGGGCCGCTTCATCGAGATCCAGGGCACAGCCGAGGGCAAGACCTTCGACCGGGAAGAGATGCTGGCCATGACCGACCTCGCCGAGGCCGGCATCAAACAACTCATCGCGCGCCAGAAACAGGCGCTCGAAATGAAATGAAGAATGGACAGGATTAACAGGATTTCGCAGGATTTACAGGATTAAATTCAAATTTTTATAAAAATCCTGTAACCCTGAATAATCCTGTTAATCCTGTCTATTCTGATTTTTGCCATGACCGAACGCATCGTCCTCGCCAGCTCCAACCCCGGCAAGGTGCGCGAGATCGGCCAGATGCTCGCCGGGCTGCATCTCGCCGTCGTGCCGCAGTCCGACTTCGGTGTCCAGGAGGCGGCCGAGACCGGCCTGACCTTCGTCGAGAACGCGATCATCAAGGCGCGCAACGCCGCGCAGCACGCCGGCCTGCCCGCGATCGCCGACGACTCCGGCATCGAGGTGGACGCGCTGAACGGCGCCCCGGGGATCTACTCCGCGCGCTACGCCGGCGAGGGCGCGAGCGACGAGGAGAACCTGCGCCGGCTGCTCGCGGATCTCGTCGCCGTGCCCGCGGAAAAACGCACGGCGCGCTTTCAGTGCCTGATGGTTTATATGCGCCACGCGCTCGACCCCACGCCCGTCATCTGCCAGGGCACGTGGGAGGGGCGCATACTGTTCGAACCGGTCGGGGCCAACGGCTTCGGTTACGATCCGGTGTTTTTCGTGCCGACGCACGACTGCTCGTCGGCGCAACTGCCGCCGGAGGTCAAAAACCGGTTGAGCCACCGGGGCCAGGCGCTGCGGCTGCTGGTCGCCGCCCTCGATCGCATGTATCCGGCGGCGCCCGGGCGGGCAAGGAAAGGTTAAGGGTGTCTCTAAAAATCCCGTTTTACCGACCGAACATCGAGTTCACCGCGGAGACGCAGAGGCGCGGAGCGATTGAAACAGAAACGGGTTTTTCTCTGCGTGCTCCGCGTTCTCTGCGGTGAAAATAGTGCCTTCAGCGATTTTTCGAGGTTCCCGTTAGCCTGGCGCGACGGCGTCCTTCTTGGCCGCGGCGGCGAAGCGCCGGTCCCAGTGCTTGAAGCGCCGGCGGCAGTAGTCCCACAGCGCCTCGTAGTCGGGGAAGAACAGATCGAAGTCATCGGCCCCGGCCGGCCCCTCGAACTCGCAGTCCGCGATCGAGTGCTCGCGGCAGACCTGCGGCCGGGTTTCATAAATGCCGCAGCGGCCGCCCGGCAGCAGGTGCCGGCAGCGGGTGTTCACCAGCAGGAACCAGCCGTCCGAATCCTTGTACACCTGGGTGTTGTGGTGCGCGATCTGCCACAGCAGCAGATCGAAGTCCTCCATCGAGCGCGGACCGTCAATCTGGTGGGTGAAGTAGGTGCAGCAGGTCGCGCCGCGGCAAAAACCGCACTTGTTCTCCGCCGTGATGGGGATGCCGTTGAAGGAGTGCGGCTCGATCGTCTTGGTCATGATGTCAGTCCCGCGGGTGTTTCGCCGGGCCGCGCGCGCCGGAACCACTGCTCGTAGGCCGCGGCGCGCGGCTCGCCTTCGCCCGGGGCCCAGGCGGCGAAGTCCTTGTCCGCGAGCGGGACGTAAGGCCCGGGCTTGACCTCGAACAGCAGCGTGCCCGGCTCGAGCGCCGCCAGCGTGTGCCACGTCCCGCCCGGCACCTCGATGAGCCGCACCGGACCCGCGGCGGCGAGCTCGTGGCGCGCGGCCACGCGCCCGTGGTCGTCGAAGGCGAGCAGCGCCGCCCGCCCCCTGAGGATCAGGAACAGCTCCCAGCGGCCGGCGTCGTGGCGATGGGGGCGCACATAGGTTCCGGGCTCGAAGGCGTTGAGCAGCCGCTGCACCTGGTCCGTGAGCGCCGGGTGCAGGTTGCGGTTCATGCGCCGCCGCCCGGCCGCGCGCGCCGCGCGCGTCAGGTCGTCCAGATCGTCATTGGTGATGGATAACATAAGGGGGCTCTACCCGGCCGCCGCGCCGCCGTGCGCCGAAAGGCGCGCATTATAGCCATGCGCGTCGGGGAACACGAGCCGCGGTCCGGCCCAGGTTGATGCGACCACATTAACAATGTTGGAATACAATAAGCGCATGCAAGACAGAACCGGAGCCGGCACGTGAAACTGAGCGCCAAGGACTTCAAGGCCTGGCCGAACAAGTGCGTCACCCTCCTCGGCATGTCCGGGACGGGCAAGACACGCCTGGCGATCAAGCTGCGCAAGCGCAACTGGTTCCACTTCTCGGGCGACTACCGCATCGGCACGCGCTACCTGGACGAGGCGATCCTGGACAACATCAAGAGCCAGGCGATGCAGGTGCCGTTCCTGCGCGAGCTGCTGCGCTCGGATTCGATATTCATCAATAACAACATCACGGTGGATAACCTGAAGCCGGTGTCGAGTTTTCTCGGCAAGCTCGGCGATCCCGAAAAGGGCGGGTTGGGCCTGAAGGAATTCAAGCACCGCCAGGAGCTGCACCGGCAGGCGGAGATCGCGGCCATGAAGGACGTGCCGGAGTTCATCCGCAAGAGCCGGGAGATCTACGGCTACCGCCACTTCGTCAACGACGCCGGGGGGTCGCTGTGCGAGCTCGACGACGCCGAGGTGCTGCGCGTGCTCGCCGCGCATACCCTGATCCTGTACATCAAGGCCGCGGACAAGGACGAGCAGGAGCTGATCCGGCGCGCGGAGGAGGACCCGAAACCGCTCTATTACCGCGAGGCGTTCCTGGACGAGCAGCTCGCCGTCTACCTGACCGACCGCGGGCTCGCCTACGCGGCGGAGATTGATCCGGACGATTTCGTCCGCTGGATGTTCCCGCGGCTGTTCTACGCGCGTCTGCCGCGCTACCAGGCGATCGCCGATCAGCACGGCTACACCGTCACCACCGACGAGCTTTCGCAGGTGAAGGACGAGGCCGGCTTCCTGCGCCTGGTGGAGCGGGTGCTGGAAAAACAATCCTGATTTTTCTCACCCTCTCCCTAAACTGACATGCCGCTGGTAGCCAGCACCGATCTGCCGACCTTCGCCCGCCTGAAACAGGAGGGCGAGACCGTCGTGCCGCGCGACGTCGCGCTGCGCCAGGAGATCCGCGAGCTGCACATCGGGCTGCTCAACATGATGCCGGACGCGGCGCTCGAGGCGACCGAACGGCAGTTCTTCCGGCTCGTGGGCGAGAGCAACCAGATCGCGCAGTTCTACATGCACCCGTTCACGCTCAAGGAGCTCGCGCGCGGCGGCGCGGCGGCGGACTACGTCGGCCGGTATTACGAGACCTTCGACCAGCTGAAGGAACAGGGGCTGGACGCGCTCATCATCTCCGGCGCGAACGTGACGCAGCCGGACCTGGCGCTCGAACCGTTCTGGAAACCGCTCATCCAGGTCATTGATTGGGCGTACGAGAACGTCACGTCCACGCTGTGCTCGTGCCTGGCGACGCACGCCGTGCTCCAGTTCCGCTACGGCCAGAAGCGCCGGCACCAGGGCTTCAAGCGCTGGGGCGTGTATTCGCACCGCGTGGTGGACCGCCGGCACCCGCTGGTGTCCGATGTGAACACCCGCTTCGACGTGCCGCACTCGCGCTTCAACGACGTCAGCCGCGCGCAGTTCGAGGCCGCCGGCCTGCACATCCTGGCCGAGAGCGCGGTCGCGGGCGTGCACCTGGCGACGAGCGAGGACGGCTTCCGCATCGTCTTCTCCCAGGGCCACCCCGAGTACGACACCGTGAGCCTGTTCAAGGAATACAAGCGCGAGGTCACGCGCTTCGTCAACGGCGAGCGCGCCGACTACCCGCCGCTGCCGGAGCACTACTTCGCCCTGAAATCCGAGGCGATCCTCGAGGAGCACCGGGAGCGCGTGCTCGCCGCCAAGGCCCGGGGCGCGCCGGTCCCGGACCTGCCCGAGTCACACATCGGCAAGGGCCTCGACAACACCTGGCACGACACCGCCGAGGCCGTGGTCAATAACTGGATCGGCAAGGTCTATCAGATCACCAGCAACAGCCGCAGGAAGCCGTTCCAGGAAGGGGTGGATCCGAAGGATCCGCTGGGGCTGCGGAAGTAGTCCGGTCCGATACCAACCGCGGCCCGAACGCGGCAACGTGAACAACGGCGTCGGACTGGCGGAGCCGCTGTCAAACCCGACAAAACCTCGGCATGCCCAGCTCGTCTGCACGTGGACACCTGCGCCGGGTGGCGCGATTCGGCTTCACGGCCCGGCCGCCGTATTCGTTCGCGCTCACGGTCCGCAAGCCAGCCGGCTGGCACTGGCTGACGCCGGGCGAGGTCTGGGACGACGCGGCCGGAACACTGTTCACCGGGCTGCGGCTCGACGACGGTCTCGCGGTGGGCGTCAAGGCCTGGGGCCGCGGCACCGTCGCCAGGCCGCGGGTCGTGGTCGAGGCGTTCGCCGCGCGCGTGCTCACGGCGGCCGAGCGACGCGCGCTCAAACGCACGCTGCGGCGCGCGCTGGACGTGGATGCCGACATCTCCGGCTTTGTCCGGCTCGCGGCGCGCGATGCGGTGCTAAAGCGCATCGCCCGGCCGCTGCACGGCATGCACGAGGGCTTTGGGGGCGGGCTGTGGCCGCTCCTGATCCTCGCGGTCACGCTGCAGATGGCGCCGATCAAGCGCAGCATGACGATGCTGCACGCGCTGCTCGATCACTACGGTCAACGGCTGCGCTTCGACGGCCGCAGCGTGCGGCTCTGGCCGACGCCGGCGCGCATCGCCGCCGCGCCGCTGCGCGAGCTGAAGGCGCGCTGCAAGCTCGGCTATCGCGCCAGGGTGCTCAAGGCGATCGCGCGCCAGTTACTGGCCGGCTTTCCGTCACTCGAAGAGCTGAAGCGGATGAGCCCGGAGCAGGCCACGGAAAAACTTCAGGAGCTGTACGGTGTCGGCGAGTACTCGGCGGCCATGGTCACGCCGCACGTGTCGTTCCCGCTCGATGTCTGGAGCGTGCAGATCTTCGCCCGGCTGTTCGGCATCCGCATCCCGAAGGACCGCGACCCGCGCGCGCTCATCCCGCGCGTCGCGCGCGCCGCCGAGCGCCGCTGGGGCGCGTGGCGCGGGTTGGCGCTGGTGTACGTGCTCAATGCGTTGGACCAGCTCGGCGAGAAGAGTTGAGGAAGCTGATTAAGTATGATTATTTGCCGCAAAGACGCGAAGGGTGCAGAGAAAAGCAACGGATAATCAACAGATTATTCTCTGCGTTCTTTGTGCTGTACAGGGACGTACTAATTTCCACGTCGCGCCGGGACGCGCGGGTGACGTGGATGCGGTACCGGGACGTACGCATGTCGCGCGCGACAGGATGTCGGGGGCGACCGTCTTTGCGGTGATAACTTCTAATTCAGAGGTTCCTCAGCGCGCCGCCGCGCTCTCGATCCACGGCTCCAGCCGCCTGCCGAAGGCCACCGTTATTTCATAGCGCGCCTTGTCGCGCAGATGTATCGCGGTGTCTTCAAGCGGGGCCAACACCCGCCGCTGGTTCAACGGCACGTTGATATCGTCATTACTAAGGTCTTCGACGTAGCCC
>MFSY01000058.1:0-7901 GCA_001785175.1 Candidatus Muproteobacteria bacterium RIFCSPHIGHO2_01_FULL_65_16
CAAGGGGAAAGTAGCAAGTAGCAAGAAAAAGAAGTTACTTGCCACTTGATACTTGCTACTTGCAACTGAGTTTACAGGCCAGTAGCTCAATTGGCAGAGCGGCGGTCTCCAAAACCGCAGGTTGGGGGTTCGAGACCCTCCTGGCCTGCCATACTGGCGAGCGAAGGATTTTAGTTGGTGATGGCTGACAAATTGAAACTTGTTCTCGCGGTGCTGATCGTGGTCGGCGGCATCGGGGGATTCTATTACTTTGGCGACAAGCCGGACCTGGTCCGCGTCGCCACGCTGCTTGCCGCCGGGGCGCTGGCCGTGGCGGTGGCCATGCAGACCGCGGTCGGCACGGCCGCCTGGGAATTCGCCAAGGGCTCGCGCCAGGAGCTGCGCAAGGTCGTGTGGCCGGCGCACAAGGAGACCGTCCAGATGACCCTGGTGGTGTCCGCGCTGGTGGTGCTGGTCGCCCTGTTTCTGTGGTTCGTGGACTGGGGGCTGTTGAAGATCGTCCGGGCGCTGACCGGGCAGGGGTCCTGACATGACCATGCGCTGGTACGTGGTGCACACCTACTCCGGCTTCGAGAAGCACGTGACGCGCTCGCTCGCCGAACATATTAGGAATGCCGGCATGCAGGACAAGTTCGGTGAGATCCTGGTGCCGACCGAAGAGGTCGTGGAGATGAAGAGCGGCCAGAAGCGCACGAGCGAGCGCAAGTTCTTCCCGGGCTACGTGCTCGTGAAGATGGAGATGAGCGACGAGGCCTGGCACCTGGTGAAGAACGTGCCCAAGGTGAGCGGGTTCATCGGCGGCTCCGGCACCAGGCCCACGCCGATCACGGACAAGGAGGCCCAGGCGATCATGCAGCAGGTGAAGGAGGGCGTGGAAAAGCCCAAGCCGAAGTTTTCCTTCTCCGCCGGCGAGCAGGTGCGCGTGATTGACGGACCGTTCCAGGATTTCAACGGCACGGTCGAGGACGTGAACTTCGAGAAGAACAAGCTCAAGGTGGCGGTGTCCATTTTCGGACGCATGACGCCGGTCGAATTGGAATTCAGTCAGGTGGAGAAGGCATAGTAACCAGTAGCAAGTAGCAAGTGGCAAGTGGCAAGTAGCAAGTGACAAGTAGCAAGAGTTGATTTTACTTGCCACTTGCTACTTGAAACTTGCTACTCGAATTTAACAGCGGGGAGCCTGAATCGAGTAAGGCGTTTGGACTCGCAGGAGATTTAAGATGGCAAAGAAGGTAACCGCATATATTAAGTTGCAGGTCGCGGCCGGGTCGGCGAATCCGAGCCCGCCGGTGGGGCCGGCGCTCGGCCAGCACGGCCTCAACATCATGGAGTTCTGCAAGCAGTTCAACGCCCAGACCCAGAAGCTGGAAAAGGGCATGCCGACCCCGGTCATCATCACGGTCTACAGCGACAAGAGCTTCACCTTCATCACCAAGACGCCGCCGGCGTCGGTGCTGATCAAGAAGGCCCTCGGGATCGAGTCCGGCAGCGGCCAGCCGAACAAGGAGAAGGTCGGCAAGCTCACGCGCAAGCAGCTGGAGGAGATCGCCAAGATCAAGATGCCCGATCTCAACTGCTATGACATCAACACCGCGGTGAAGATCATCGCCGGCAGCGCGCGCCAGATGGGCGTGGATTGCGAGGGGGCGTGACATGGCCGGCAAGCGTTTCAAGGCCCAGCTCGCGAAGGTGGATCGGATGAAGAATTATCCGCTCGACGAGGCGCTCAAGCTCCTCAAGAGCACGGCGAGCGCCAAGTTCGACGAATCGGTGGACGTCGCCGTCAATCTCGGCATAGACGCCAAGAAGTCGGAGCAGAACATCCGCGGCACGGCGGCGCTGCCGCGCGGCACCGGCAAGAAGGTGCGCATCGCGGTGTTTGCCGAAGGCAACGCCGCCGAGGCCGCGAAGAAGGCCGGGGCCGACATCGTCGGCTTCCAGGACCTCGCGGACCAGATCAAGCAGGGCAACATCAACTTCGATCTCGTGGTCGCCACGCCCGAGGCCATGAAGATCGTGGGGGGCCTCGGCCAGATCCTGGGCCCGCGCGGCCTGATGCCGAACCCCAAGGTGGGCACGGTGACGCCGAACGTGGCCAAGGCCGTGGAGAACGCCAAGGCCGGTCAGGTGCAGTTCCGCACCGACAAGGCCGGCATCGTGCATTGCTCCATCGGCAAGGCCTCGTTCGAGCCCGAGGCCCTGAAGGAGAACATGCACGCGCTGCTGGCGGCGCTGAACAAGGCGCGGCCCGCCTCCGCCAAGGGCGCATACCTCAAGAAGGTGACGCTCTCGACCACCATGGGTCCGGGCATACGCCTGGATACGGCGGGGTTGTAAAGACTTAATATGATTATTTGACGCAAAGGCGCAAAGGCGCAAAGAGTTATCGTAAAGAACTTTGGATCGCCGGGAAGTATCCGGCGCACGTCAAAGACCGCAGGCGCCGAGGTGGGCGGTACGCCACCGAGGCTTAATAAGAGCAGCCTGCGCAGACGGTGCACCAGAAACGGGGTTACTCCTGAATACGGTCGCCGTGGTAACAAGCAACGGGCCGCAGGCAGTTTGCTTTTAGCTGACCGCTGATCGCTGACTGCTGATAGCTCTTATGGAGGTGACTCGTATGAGTCTTAACATCGAGCAGAAAAAGGCCATAGTCGCCGAGGTGTCCGCGAGGCTCAAGGACGCGCAGGCGGCGATGTTGGCCGAGTATCGCGGCCTGACCGTCGCCCAGATGACCGACCTGCGCCGCAAGGCGCAGCAGTCGCAGATCTATCTGCGCGTGGTCAAAAACACGCTCGCGCGGCGCGCGGTCGAGGGCTCCGGATTCGAGTGCCTGCGGGACCAGATGGTCGGCCCCCTGGCGTTCGCGATCTCGAAGGACCCGGTGGCCGTGGCGAAGATCCTGAGCGAGTTCGCCAAGGACAACGAGGCGCTGCGCATCAAGGTCGGGGCCATGGGCGGCAAGCTCATGTCCCTGGCGCAGGTGCAGGCCCTGGCGAAGCTGCCCGGGCGCGAGCAGTTGCTGGCGATGTTGCTCGGCGCGATGCAGGCGCCGGTGACCAAGTTCGTCCAGACGCTGAACGAGGTCCCGACGAAATTCGTCCGGGCACTCGCCGCCGTGCGCGACGCCAAGGCGAAGGCCGCTTAACCGATTCAATCTTTCACGACTCTATTTCAGGAGATTTCATCATGGCCGTATCCAAAGAAGAGATTCTCAACAGCATCGCCGGCATGTCCGTGCTGGAGTTGTCCGAGCTGATCAAGGACATGGAGACGAAGTTCGGCGTGTCCGCCGCCGTGGCGGTGGCCGCCGCGCCCGTCGCCGCCGCGGCCGCTCCGGTCGAGGTCAAGGACTCGTTCGACGTGATTCTGACCGCCGTCGGCGACAACAAGGTCGGCGTCATCAAGGCGGTGCGCGCCGTCACCACCCTGGGGCTGAAGGAGGCCAAGGACCTGGTCGAGGGCGCGCCCCAGACCGTGAAGGAAGCCGTGCCCAAGGCCGAGGCCGAGAAGATGAAGAAGGATCTCGAAGCGGCCGGCGCGAAGGTTGAGCTCAAGTAAGGCCGCCGTCACGTCCCGCGCCGCCGCCGGCGCGACGCGGTATAAAGCGGTTTGTCCCGTCCCGGTGATCCCGGGTCGGGGCGCCGTGCTTTGCTTTTTTGTGCACGAGTCGTTGGCGCTCCCCCCGGGGGCGAGACCGGCTCTCAAGAGCTGAGGAAGAGCATGACCTACTCATTTACCGAGAAGAAACTCATCCGCAAAAATTTCGGCAAGCGTCCGAATGTCCCGCGCGTGCCGTATCTGCTGGAGATCCAGAAGGAATCCTATCGGCGGTATCTGCAGGCGGACACGCCGCCGGAGCAGCGGATTGACCGGGGGTTGCAGGCGGCCTTCAAGACCGTGTTTCCGATCGAGTCCTACAACGGCAACGCGGCGCTCGAGTTCGTCAGCTACCGGCTCGGGACGCCGCCGTTCGACGTCAAGGAGTGCCAGCAGCGCGGACTGATCTACGCCGCGCCGCTGCGCGCCCTGCTGCGCCTGGTGGTGTTCGACAAGAACGAGTCCACCGGCGCCAAGACCGTGCGCGACATCAAGGAACAAGAGGTGTACATGGGCGAGATCCCGCTCATGACCGACAACGGCACGTTCGTCATCAACGGCACCGAACGCGTCATCGTCTCCCAGCTGCACCGCTCGCCGGGCGTGTTCTTCGAGCACGATTACGGCAAGACCCACTCCTCCGGCAAGCTGCTGTTCTCCGCGCGCGTGATCCCCTATCGCGGCTCGTGGCTCGATTTCGAGTTCGATCCGAAGGACTATCTCTATGTGCGCATTGACCGCCGGCGCAAGCTGCCGGCGACGATCCTGCTGCGCGCGCTCGGCATGACCACGCCCGAGGTCCTCGCCACCTTCTTCGAGATGGACACTTTCCACCTGGCCAAGAACGAGATCCGCTTGGATCTCGTGCCGGCGCGCCTGCGCGGCCTGCAGCCCGACTTCGAGATCGCCACGCCCAAGGGCGAGACCATCGTCGAGGCCGGGCGCCGCATCACCGGGCGCCACGTGCGCGAGCTGGAGAAGTCGCGGCTCAAGCAATTGACCGTGCCGGCCGGGTTCCTGATCGGCCGCGCGCTCGGGGAGGACGTGATCAATCAGCCCACCGGCGAGCTGCTGGCCCAGGCCAACGACGTGGTGACCCAGGAGATCATAGACAAGCTGTTCGCGGCCGGCATCGGCGCGGTCAAGACGATCTACACCAACGACCTGGATCAGGGCCCGTATATCGCCGACACCCTGCGCCTCGATCCGACGCGCGAACCGCTGGAGGCGCAGATCGAGATTTACCGCATGATGCGTCCGGGCGAGCCGCCGACCAAGGACGCCGCCCAGACGCTCTTCAACAACCTGTTTTTCAGCACCGACCGCTACGACCTGTCCGCAGTCGGGCGCATGAAGTTCAACCGCCGCGTCGGGCGCGCGAGCGACGAGGGCCCGGGCATCCTGACGAAGGAAGACATCGTTGACGCCATGAAGATCCTCATCGGCCTCAAGAACGGCCAGGGCGAGATTGACGACATAGACCATCTCGGCAACCGCCGCGTGCGCTCGGTGGGCGAGCTCGCCGAGAACCAGTTCCGCGTGGGCCTGGTGCGCGTCGAGCGCGCGGTCAAGGAGCGGCTGAGCCTCGCGGAGTCCGAGGGCCTGATGCCGCAGGAGCTGATCAACGCCAAACCCGTGTCCGCCGTGGTCAAGGAGTTCTTCGGCTCGAGCCAGTTGTCGCAGTTCATGGACCAGACCAACCCGCTGTCCGAGGTCACGCACAAGCGCCGCGTCTCCGCCCTCGGCCCCGGCGGCCTGACGCGCGAGCGCGCCGGCTTCGAGGTGCGCGACGTGCACCCGACGCACTACGGGCGCGTGTGCCCGATCGAGACGCCGGAAGGCCCGAACATCGGCCTCATCAACTCGCTCGCGGTCTACGCGCGCACCAACGAGTACGGCTTCCTCGAGACACCGTACCGCAAGGTGGTGAACGGCAAGGTGACGGACCAGATTGACTATCTGTCGGCGATCGAGGAGGGCAAGTTCACCATCGCCCAGGCCAACGCCGCGATCGACAGCCGCGGCAACCTGATAGACGAGCTGGTCTCGTGCCGGTGCAAGAACGAATTCACCATGTCCACGGGCGACAAGGTGGACTACATTGACGTCGCGCCGTCGCAGATCGTGTCGGTGGCCGCGGCGCTCATCCCGTTCCTCGAGCACGACGACGCCAACCGCGCCCTCATGGGCTCGAACATGCAGCGCCAGGCGGTGCCCACGCTCAAGACCGAGAAGCCGCTGGTCGGCACCGGCATCGAGCGCATCGTGGCCATTGATTCCGGCGCGACCGTGTCCGCACGCCGCGGCGGCGCGGTTGACTCGGTGGATGCCTCGCGCATCGTCGTGCGCGTCAACGACGACGAGACCAAGCCGGGCGAGGTCGGCGTGGATATCTACAACCTCATCAAGTACACGCGCTCGAACCAGAACACCAACAACAACCAGAAGCCGCTGGTCAGGGTCGGCGACGTCATCGCCAAGGGCGACGTGCTCGCCGACGGCCCCTCGACGGACATGGGCGAGCTCGCGCTCGGGCGCAACATCCTGGTCGCGTTCATGCCGTGGAACGGCTACAACTTCGAGGACTCGATCCTGATCTCCGAACGCGTCGTGGAGCAGGACACCTTCACCACGATCCATATCGAGGAGCTGCAGACCGTGGCGCGCGACACCAAGCTCGGCTCCGAGGAGATCACGCGCGACATCCCCAACGTCGGCGAGGCGGCGCTCGCCAAGCTCGACGAGTCCGGCATCGTTTACATCGGCGCCGAGGTGGACACCGGCGACATCCTGGTGGGCAAGGTCACGCCCAAGGGCGAGACGCAGCTGACCCCGGAGGAGAAGCTGCTGCGCGCGATCTTCGGCGAGAAGGCCTCGGACGTGAAGGACACGAGCCTCAGGGTGCCCTCGGGCATGTCCGGCACGGTCATTGACGTGCAGGTGTTCACCCGCGAGGGCGTGGAGAAAGACGCGCGCGCGAAGGGCATCGAGGAGATGGAGCTGGCGCGCATCCGCAAGGACCTCGACGACCAGTATCGCATCGTCGAGGACGACGCCTACGCGCGCCTGGAGCGGCAACTGCTCGGCAAGGTCGCCGACGGCGGTCCGGCGGGCCTGAAGAGCGGGGACAAGATCACCAAGTCCTATCTCGTGGAGCTCGAGCGCAAGAAGTGGTTCGACATCCGGCTGCGCAACGAAGAGGCCTCCCAGACGTTGGAGCAGATGCGCGGCTACCTGGTGAAGCAGAAGGAGCAGTTCGACCAGAAGTTCACCGAGAAGAAGGCCAAGCTCACGACCGGCGACGACCTCGCCCCCGGCGTGCTCAAGATGGTCAAGGTGTACGTGGCGGTGAAACGCCGGCTCCAGCCGGGCGACAAGATGGCGGGACGTCACGGCAACAAGGGCGTGATCTCGCGCATCGTCCCGGTCGAGGACATGCCGTACATGGCCGACGGCACGCCGGTTGACATCGTGCTCAATCCCCTGGGCGTGCCGTCGCGCATGAACGTCGGCCAGGTGCTGGAGACGCACCTGGGCTGGGCGGCGCGCGAGCTGGGCACGCAGATCGGCAAGATGCTGGACAAGCAGCGCAAGGTCGAGGAGCTGCGCCGGTTCCTGGAGAAGATCTACAACCAGATCGGCAAGGGCGGGCGCAAGGAGGAGCTCAAACTGCTCACCGACGACGAGATCCTGGCCCTCGCCGCCAATCTGCGCCACGGCGTGCCCGTGGCCACGCCGGTGTTCGACGGCGCGACCGAGGAAGAGATCAAGGAGATGCTCGTGCTCGCGGGTCTCCCGCAGTCCGGCCAGACCACGCTCCACGACGGGCGCACCGGCGAGGCCTTCGACCGCCCGGTGACCGTGGGCTACATGTACATGCTCAAGCTCAACCACCTGGTGGACGACAAGATGCACGCGCGCTCGACCGGGCCGTACTCGCTGGTCACGCAGCAGCCGCTCGGCGGCAAGGCCCAGTTCGGCGGCCAGCGCTTCGGCGAGATGGAGGTCTGGGCGCTCGAGGCCTACGGCGCCGCCTACACGCTGCAGGAGATGCTCACGGTCAAGTCCGACGACGTCACCGGGCGCACCAAGATGTTCGAGAACATCGTCAAGGGCGATCACAGCATGGAGGCCGGCATGCCGGAATCCTTCAACGTGCTGGTCAAGGAGATCCGCGCCCTCGGCATTGATATTGAATTGGAGCAGGAATGAGTTTTAGCAGGCTGCTGAAAAACTCGTTTTTCAGCAGCCTGCGGTGCGGTCGAGGGACCGACCGCCATTTTTCAGACACGCAAGTGTTT
>MFSY01000058.1:7927-15750 GCA_001785175.1 Candidatus Muproteobacteria bacterium RIFCSPHIGHO2_01_FULL_65_16
GTTTGAAAAATGAAGCAAAGCAAAAATGACATTTTTGCTTTGCGTGGCTGAAAAAGTCCTGGATGGACTTTTTCAGCAACCTGTTAGAGGCGCTTTCGAACACGAAACCAGCAACTCGGAACTCGCAACTGTTCAGCAGCAGGAGATCAGACCTTGAAAGACTTGTTTAACCTTTTCAAGCAGACCGTCAAGGCCGTTGACTTCGACGCCATCCGCATCGGCCTGCCTTCGCCGGAAAAGATCCGCTCCTGGTCTTTCGGCGAGGTCAAGAAACCCGAGACCATAAACTACCGCACGTTCAAGCCCGAGCGCGACGGCCTGTTCTGCGCCAAGATCTTCGGCCCGGTCAAGGACTACGAGTGCCTGTGCGGCAAATACAAGCGCCTCAAACACCGCGGCGTGATCTGCGAGAAGTGCGGCGTCGAGGTGACGCTCAGCAAGGTGCGGCGCGAGCGCATGGGCCATATAGATCTCGCCTCGCCGGTGGCGCACATCTGGTTCCTCAAGTCGCTGCCGTCGCGCATGGGGCTCATGCTCGACATGACCCTGCGCGACATCGAGCGCGTGCTCTATTTCGAGGCCTACGTGATCATAGACCCGGGCATGACGCCGCTCGAGCGCGCCCATCTGCTCTCGGAAGAGGCCTATCTCAACGCCATCGAGCAGTACGGCGACGAGTTCGACGCGCGCATGGGCGCGGAGGCGATCCGCGATCTGCTCAAGACCATCAAGCTCGACGAGGAGGTCGCCAGGCTGCGCGCCGATCTCGCCGGCACCGAATCCGAGACCAAGATCAAGAAGCTCACCAAGCGCCTCAAGGTGCTCGAGGCCTTCCTGCACTCCGGCAACAAGCCGGAGTGGATGGTGCTGGAGATCCTGCCGGTGCTGCCGCCGGAGCTGCGTCCGCTGGTGCCGCTCGACGGCGGTCGCTTCGCCACCTCCGATCTGAACGACCTGTATCGGCGCGTGATCAACCGCAACAACCGCCTGAAGCGGCTGCTGGATCTGAACGCACCGGACATCATCGTGCGCAACGAGAAACGCATGCTGCAGGAGGCGGTGGACGCGCTGCTCGACAACGGCCGCCGCGGCAAGGCGATCACCGGCGCCAACAAGCGCCAACTGAAGTCGCTCGCCGACATGATCAAGGGCAAGCAGGGCCGGTTCCGCCAGAACCTGCTCGGCAAGCGCGTGGACTACTCCGGCCGCTCGGTGATCGTGGTCGGACCGACGCTGAAACTGCACCAGTGCGGGCTGCCGAAAAAGATGGCGCTCGAGCTGTTCAAGCCCTTCATCTTCAGCAAGCTCGAGTCCAAGGGACTGGCCACCACCATCAAGGCGGCGAAGAAGATGGTCGAGCAGGCCGGCCCCGAGGTGTGGGACATCCTCGAGGAGGTCATCCGCGAGCATCCGGTGATGCTCAACCGCGCGCCGACGCTGCATCGTCTCGGCATCCAGGCGTTCGAGCCGATATTGGTCGAGGGCAAGGCGATCCAGCTGCACCCGCTCGTGTGCGCGCCGTATAACGCCGACTTCGACGGCGACCAGATGGCGGTGCACATACCGCTCTCGATCGAGGCCCAGCTCGAGGCGCGCGCGCTAATGATGTCCACGAACAACATCCTTTCGCCCGCGAACGGCGACCCGATCATCGTGCCGTCGCAGGACATTGTGCTCGGGCTCTATTTCACGACCCGCGCCGCGGTGAACGCCCAGGGCGAGGGCATGGCGTTCGCGGACGTGGCCGAGGCGCACCGCGCCTACGAGACGCGCCAGGTGTCGTTGCACGCGAAGGTCAAGGTGCGCATCCGCGAGGTGGAGCTCGGCGCCGACGGCGCCAGGCGCGAGACGCACAAGCTCTATGACACCACGGTCGGTCGGGCGCTGCTTTCGGAGATCCTGCCCGAGGGCATGCCGTTCGAGTTCATCAACCGCGAGCTCAAGAAGAAGAACATCTCCGAGCTCATCAACTCCTGCTACCGGCGCATCGGGCTCAAGGCGACCGTGATCTTCGCCGACCAGCTCATGTACAGCGGTTTCGCCTACGCCACGCGCGCCGGCATCTCCATCGGCGTGGACGACATGCTCACGCCGGCCGAGAAGACCGGGATCATCGCCGAGGCCGAGACCGAGGTGAAGAGCATCCAGAACCAGTACGCCTCGGGCCTCTTGACCGACGGCGAGCGCTACAACAAGGTGGTGGACATCTGGACCCACACCTCGGAAAAGGTGGCCAAGTCCATGATGGACCAGCTCGGGGGCGAGGAGGTCGTTGACGCCAAGGGCAACAAGACCCGGCAGGACTCCTTCAACTCCATATATATGATGGCGGACTCCGGCGCGCGCGGTTCCGCGGCCCAGATCCGTCAGCTCGCCGGCATGCGCGGCCTGATGGCCAAGCCCGACGGCTCGATCATCGAGACCCCCATCACCGCGAACTTCCGCGAGGGTCTGAACGTGCTGCAGTACTTCATCTCCACCCACGGCGCGCGCAAGGGTCTGGCGGACACCGCGCTCAAGACCGCGAACTCGGGCTACCTCACCCGGCGCCTGGTGGACGTGTGCCAGGACCTGGTGGTGACCGAGGAGGACTGCGGCACGACCGAGGGCGTCACCAAGTCGGCGCTGGTCGAGGGCGGCGAGATCGTGATCGCGCTGCGCGACCGCATCCTCGGGCGCGTCGTCATCGGCGACATCCGCGACCCGGCGAACGACAAACAGGTGCTGGCGGCGGACGGCTCCGTGCTCGACGAAAGACTCGTCGCGCTGCTGGAGGAGCGGAACATAGACCAGGTGCAGGTACGCTCGCCGGTGACCTGCAACACGCGCTACGGCGTGTGCCGCAAGTGCTACGGACGCGACCTCGGGCGCGGACACTTGGTCAATCTGGGCGAGGCCGTGGGCGTGATCGCGGCGCAGTCCATCGGCGAGCCCGGAACGCAGCTCACCATGCGCACCTTCCACATCGGCGGCGCCGCCTCGCGCGCCGCGGCGGTGTCGCGCATCGAGATCAGGACCACCGGCGTCGTGCGCCTCAAGAACATCAAGGTGGTCAAGCACGCGAGCGGCAACTACGTCGCGGTGTCGCGCTCCGGCGAGCTCATAATCCAGGACGACCAGGGCCGCAACCGCGAGCGCTACAAGATCCCGTTCGGCGCGGTGCTGTCGGTGCACGACGGCTCCAAGGTCAAGGCCGGCGCGGTCGTGGCCAACTGGGACCCGCATACCCACCCGATCATCACCGAGGTCGGCGGCAAGGTCGCCTTCAGCGATCTGATTGACGGCGTGACGGTGAACAAGCAGACCGACGAGATCACCGGCCTGTCCACCTACGTCGTGCTCGACGCCAAGCACCGCGCGGGCGCCAAGGACATCCGCCCGGTGATCACGCTGGTGGACGGCAAGGGCAAGTCGGTGAACATCCCGGGCACCGAGATCCCGGCCAAGTACATGCTCCCGCCCGGCGCCATCATCACCGTCGAGGACGGCGCCAAGGTCGGCATCGGTGACGTGCTGGCGCGCATCCCGCAGGAGACGCTGAAGACGCGCGACATCACCGGCGGTCTGCCGCGCGTGGCCGAGCTGTTCGAGGCGCGCAAGCCGAAGGACTGCGCGCTCCTGGCCGAGACCAGCGGCGTGGTGTCGTTCGGCAAGGACACCAAGGGCAAGCAGCGCCTGGTGATCACCGACAAGGACGGCGCGGAACACGAGTACCTGATACCCAAGGGGCGCCACATCACCGTGTTCGAGGGCGAGTCCGTGGAGCAGGGCGACATCATCGTCGAGGGCGCGCCCGTGGCCGCGGACATCCTGCGCCTGCTGGGCGTGGAGGCGCTGACCAACTACATCGTGGACGAGGTGCAGGACGTGTACCGCCTCCAGGGCGTGAAGATCAACGACAAGCACATCGAGGTGATCGTGCGCCAGATGCTGCGCAAGGTGCGCGTGTTGGATCCGGGCGACACCTCGTTCCTGCCGAGCGAGCAGGCGGAGCGCGCGCTGTTGCTGGAGGAGAGCGAGGAGGCGCGGCAGGCGGGCAAGAAGCCGGCGACGTACGAGCCGCTGCTGCTCGGCATCACCAAGGCCTCGCTGTCCACGGAGTCCTTCATCTCCGCGGCCTCGTTCCAGGAGACCACCAGGGTGCTGACCGAGGCGGCCATCACCGGCAAGAGCGACATGCTGCGTGGCCTGAAGGAGAACGTGATCGTGGGCCGGCTGATCCCCGCGGGCACCGGCCTGGCCTACCACCAGGAGCGCCGCCGCCAACGCGGGGAGGCCAAGCAGGAGGCGCTGGACCTGCAAAAATCGCTCACCGGCCAGGCGGTGCCGAAGGCCGCCCGCGGCGGCGAAGAGGCGGTGGGGGCCTAGGCCGCCCCCGCCGTTCGCGGCCGGATCCCGCGGCCTCGGCAGCCTGCTTTTCTCGGCCGCCGGCCGCGGCCCCGGGCGAATTCCCGCGGAATTCCGCGCAAATCGCTTGACACATACCGGGGGCATCCATAGAATCGCGCCCCTCAAGACAGGCCGGTTAGCGCCGGCCTGTCGTTTGTTTTTTGGACCGGAGAGTTTGGATGCCGACGATCAACCAGCTGGTGCGCAAGCCGCGCACGCGGCTGCTGGGCAAGAGCAAGGTGCCGGCGCTGGAGGCCTGTCCCCAGCGGCGCGGCGTGTGCACGCGCGTGTACACCACGACGCCGAAGAAACCGAACTCGGCGCTGCGCAAGGTCGCGAAGGTGCGCCTCACCAACGGTCACGAGGTGATCACCTACATCGGCGGCGAGGGCCACAACCTGCAGGAGCACTCGGTGGTGCTGATCCGCGGCGGGCGCGTCAAGGACCTGCCCGGCGTGCGCTACCACACGGTGCGCGGCACCCTGGACACGGCCGGCGTCGCCGACCGCAAGCAGAGTCGCTCCAAGTACGGCGCCAAACGGCCGAAGTCCTGATGCGGATGAATTGACGCCGCGCGATCGCGTGGCGTTTTGTTATTTAAAGAACGCAGAGCGAAGCACGAACCATGCCGAGAAAACGAGAGATCCAGAAGCGTGCCGTCACGCCGGATCCGAAATACCGCAGCGACGTCGTGGCCAAGTTCATCAACGTGGTCATGCGCGGCGGCAAGAAGGCGGTCGCCGAGAGGATCGTATACGGCGCGTTGGATCTGATCGCGCAGAAGGGCAAGCCGAACCCGGTGGATCTGTTCAGCCAGGCGCTGGACAACGTGCGCCCGCTGGTGGAGGTGAAGAGCCGGCGCGTCGGCGGCGCCACCTACCAGGTGCCGGTCGAGGTGCGCTCCAGCCGCCAGATGGCGCTCGCCATGCGCTGGATGGTCGAGGCCGCGCGCGTGCGTGCGGGCAAGTCCATGGGCTCGCGGCTCGCGGACGAGCTGCTGGACGCGGCCGAGAAGCGCGGCAACGCCATCAAGAAGCGCGAGGACGTGCACCGCATGGCCGAGGCCAACAAGGCCTTCTCGCATTATCGTTGGTAAGAATTCTGGAACCACAGATGAACACAGATACACACAGATAAGATAACAGGAGGATAGAAAACGTCATTTTTCGTTTTCATCCGTGTTTATCTGTGTTCATCCGTGGTTACCCTGATCTTTTAGAGGACTGAAGTCGTGGCACGTACTACACCGATCGAACGGTACCGGAATTTCGGCATCATGGCGCACATTGACGCCGGCAAGACCACGACCACCGAACGCATCCTGTTCTACACCGGCGTCTCGCACAAAATGGGCGAGGTGCACGAAGGCACGGCCGTCATGGACTGGATGGAACAGGAGCAGGAGCGCGGCATCACCATCACCTCCGCCGCCACCACCTGTTTCTGGAAGGGCATGGACGGCAAGCGCGACCAGCACCGCTTCAATATTATTGATACCCCCGGCCACGTGGACTTCACCATCGAGGTGGAGCGCAGCCTGCGCGTGCTCGATGGCGCGATCTTCGTGCTGTGCGCCGTGGGCGGCGTGCAGCCGCAGTCCGAGACCGTGTGGCGCCAGGCCAACAAGTACAAGGTTCCACGCCTCGCGTTCGTCAACAAGATGGACCGCGCCGGCGCCAATTTCCTCACCGTCGTGAGCCAACTGAAGGAGCGCCTGGGCGCGAACGCCGTTCCCATCCAGCTTCCCATCGGCGCCGAGGAGAAGTTCGTCGGCATCGTGGACCTGGTGAAGATGAAGGCGATCTACTGGGACGAAGAGACCCAGGGCACCCGCTCCGAGGAGAAGGACATCCCGGCCGAGATGGCGGCGCAGTGCAAGAAATACCACGACCAGATGGCCGAGGCCGCGGCCGAGGCCAACGAGACGCTCATGGAAAAATACCTGGGCGGCGTGGCGCTGACGGAGGCGGAGATCAAGCAGGGCCTGCGCGAGCGCAGCCTCAAGATGGAGATCGTCCCGGTGCTGTGCGGCTCGGCGTTCAAGAACAAGGGCGTGCAGGCCGCGCTCGACGCCGTGATTGACTCCCTGCCCGCGCCGGCCGACCGCCCCGCGATCAAGGGCCACGCCGACGACAAGGAGGGCACCATCATCGAGCGCCACGCGAGCGACGACGAGCCGTTCTCGGCGCTCGCGTTCAAGATCGCGACCGACCCGTTCGTCGGCGCGCTCACCTACATCCGCGTGTACTCCGGCGTCCTGACCTCGGGCGACACCGTGTATAACCCGGTGCGGGACAAGAGGGAGCGCATCGGGCGGCTGCTGCAGATGCACGCCAACGAGCGCAGCGAGATCAAGGAAGTCCGCGCCGGCGACATCGCCGCGTGCGTGGGCATAAAGGAGGTCACCACCGGCGAGACCCTGTGCGACCCGAACAAGGTCATCACGCTCGAGCGCATGGAGTTCCCGGAGCCGGTGATCTCGCAGGCGGTCGAGCCCAAGACCAAGGTTGACCAGGAGAAAATGGGGATCGCGCTGCAACGCCTGGCGCAGGAGGATCCGTCGTTTCGCGTCTCGACCGACGAGGAATCGAGCCAGACCATCATCTCCGGCATGGGCGAGCTGCACCTCGAGATCATCGTGGACCGCATGAAGCGCGAGTTCGGCGTCGAGGCCAACGTCGGCAAGCCGCAGGTGGCCTACCGCGAGACCATCCGCAAGGCCGTGGACCAGGAGTACCGCTTCGTCAAGCAGTCGGGCGGGCGCGGCCAGTACGGCCACGTCCAGATCAAGTTCGAGCCGCAGGAGCCGGGCAAGGGTTTCGAGTTCGTGGACGCCATCAAGGGCGGCTCGATCCCGCGCGAGTTCATCCCGGCGGTGAAGAAGGGCGTGAACGAGGCCATGGAGCGCGGCATCAAGGCCGGCTACCCGGTGGTGGACGTGAAGGCGACGCTGCACTACGGCTCGTACCACGAGGTGGACTCGAACGAAAACGCCTTCAAGATGGCCGCCATCCTGTGCTGGCGTGAGGCCGGCCTGAAGGGCGATCCGGTGTTGCTCGAGCCGATCATGGACGTCGAGGTCACCACCCCGGCCGACTACATGGGCGCGGTGACCGGCGACGTGAACTCGCGCCGCGGCGTGATCATGTCCTTGGAGGACGGCCACGGCGGCGTCAAGATTCTGCGCGCCGAGGTGCCGCTCGCCAACATGTTCGGCTATTCGACCAGCCTGCGCTCGGCGACCCAGGGCCGCGCGACCTATACCATGGAATTCAAGAAGTACTCGCCGGTGCCGTCCAACGTCGCCGAGACGGTGTTGAAGAAGGCGAGCTGATCAAACATTTGAGCCAGACGAGGCACCACCAATGTCCAAGGAAAAATTCGCACGCACCAAGCCGCATCTGAACGTCGGCACCATCGGCCACGTTGACCAC
>MFSY01000059.1:0-147 GCA_001785175.1 Candidatus Muproteobacteria bacterium RIFCSPHIGHO2_01_FULL_65_16
TCTCTTTGGCTACTTTCTCTTGGACAAGCAAGAGAAAGTAGCCCTGGGTGGCCGCTCCTGCGCCTGTCATAAGGCAGGACGAACGAGCGCAGCGAGTAGGGCTACAGGTTCGCGCCCGCGGCATTGGTGCATCCATGCACGGCACGG
>MFSY01000059.1:218-16599 GCA_001785175.1 Candidatus Muproteobacteria bacterium RIFCSPHIGHO2_01_FULL_65_16
GCCCGCGCTATTTCGGCGGCAGCTTCACGACCGAGAGCCAGAAATTCTCGACCGCCTCCACGATCTTCATGAACTGGTCCAGGTTCACCGGCTTGGTGATATAGGCGTTCACGTGCATGTCGTAGGCCTTGAGGACGTCGCGCTGGTCCTCCGAGGTCGTCAGCACCACCACGGGGATGCGCTTCAGGTCCGGATCGGATTTGATCTCCTCCAGCACCTCGCGTCCGTCCTTCTTGGGCAGGTTGAGATCGAGCAGGATCAGGTCCGGTCGCGGAGCGTCGGCGTACCGGCCCTGGCGCCGCAGGAACGCGAGCGCCGCCTCGCCGTCCCCGACCACGCTCATCTTATTGAGCACCTTGGCGTCCTTGAATGCCTCCCGCGTCAACCGCACATCGGCGGGGTTGTCCTCCACCATCAGGATCTCGATCAGGCTACCGCTCGTACTTGCTTTCATTGCTTTCTTCCTAAGTTCTTGCTGATTGTAAAATAAAACGTCGCGCCCTTCCCCGCCTGCGACTCCACCCAGATGCGCCCGCCGTGATTTTCCACCACCTTCTTGCTGATCGCCAGGCCGATGCCGGTGCCCGGGTATTCGTCCTTGCCGTGCAGGCGCTGGAAGATGACGAAGATGCGCTCGAAGTATTTCGGATCAATGCCGATGCCGTTGTCACGCACCGAGAACTGCCACGCGTCGGCCCGGTCCGCCGCGGCGATGTGGATCGCCGGGGGCGTGCCGCCACGGTATTTGACGGCGTTGCTGATGAGATTCAAGAACAACTGGTGCAGCTGACCGGCGTCCGCCGTCACCGTCGGCAGCGGATCGTGCGTCACCGTGGCGCGGCTCTCCTCGATCATCAGCTTGAGGCTGGCGAGGCTCTGCTTGAGGACGTCCTCGCACCGGACCGGCTCGAAGGCCCGGCCGCGCGAACCCACCCTGGAGTAGGTCAGCAGGTCGCTGATCAGCCCCTGCATCCGGGTGGCGCCGTCCACGGCGAAGGCGATGAACTCATCCGCCTCGGCGTCGAGCCGGCCCTGGTAACGCCGCGCGAGCAGCTGCACGTACCCGGCCACGATGCGCAGCGGCTCCTGCAAGTCGTGCGAGGCGACATAGGCGAACTGTTGCAGCTCGGCGTTGGAGCGCTCCAGGTCGGCCGCGTGCCGCGCCACCGCCTCCTCCGCCCGCCGGCGCTCGGCGTTTTCGTGCACCAGCTCGCGGTTCACCGCCTCGACCTCCTGCTCCTTGAACCACGCCTTCATGGCGAAATAGGCCGCCAGCGCCAGCAACAGCGCCATCACGATACCCATTGTCAGCGTCACCTCGGGCAGCGGCGACCGCAGTTGCGCGAGATGACCGGCGTTCGGCCATACCCGCACGCGCCATGCGGCGCCGTAAGACTTGATCTCCGCCTCCCGCACCCACTTAAGCTCGCCGCGCCCGTCGCCGGACAGATAGAGCTCTTCGGCGCCGTCGGCGATGGCGATGGCATAGCCTTCGTGCTTGGCGTCGGCGCGCAGGATCGCGTCGAACAGCTCGCGCCCCTGGAAGGCGCCGACAATGAAACCATCGAAGCCGTTATCGGAATAGATCGGCAGGAACGCGGCGAACGCCCCGGCGCCGAGGGGGCGGGTGATGGTCGCGCCGCGCGACCGCCGCGCCGTCTGAGCCGCGGTCCGCTGCCGCTCCTCGGTCCCGAGACCGAGCCCCGGGCCGGCCCCATTCCCCGCGCGCGGCACGACCCAGCGCACATCGAGCGCGGGGTCGGCCCACGCGATGGCGCGGTAACCCGGATAATGTTTGAGATACAGCGCGGCGTCGCTCTCCCATTCCTTCCGCCCCGGCCGTCCGCGCATCTCCCAGCGCCGGACCATGCGGTCCAGCGCCTGGATGCGGGAATCCAGCGCGTGCCCGACGTCCTCGCTCACCGCCGCGGTCTTCATCTGAAGCGTGCGCGCGATATGCGCATCCTCCTGGGCCGCGAGCGCCTGCCATAAAAGCAGCGCCAGCACCGCCCCGCCGCCGCCGAGCGCGAGCGGCAGCCATCTGAGCAGGCCTTGCCTGGTTGGTTGATGCATGTGTGAATTAATTCTGTTGGAATCACGGATGCACACGGATAAACACAGATCGGAATAACGCCTTGTCTTTTGATCCTTAATTATCTGTGTTCATCTGTGTTTATCCGTGGTTGCGCCGTGTTTATCCGGAATAAACGCCTTTTCTCTGCGTCTCCGCGCCTCTGCGGTGAAAATCATTTTTATCAGAAATTCCTCCGACGTATACTACTCGATGCGTTTCTTTTTATGGAAGCGCCGCGTCTTGCGGCCCGGGGGCTCACGGATGTTTCCATGGAACACGTCCTTGCCACGCTGCTGTTCTTAGATCCTCAGCAAGCCCCGGGGCGCCGGCCTGGGGCGGCGACCGCGCGCGCTGAAAAACCCGCAACGGAGCAACGCCTGTTTTGCGCCGCCTGCCGCCATCCGATCACGGCCCAGGGCGAGCGCATCCAGGTGCATGGCGGACACGAGCACACCTTCACCAATCCGCACGGCTTCGTGTTTCACATCGGCTGCTTCCGCACCGCCGCGGGCTGCGCGGTGGACGGCGCGGCGACGGGCGAGCACACCTGGTTCAGGGGCTACGCCTGGAGCATAGCGGCCTGCGCCGACTGCCGGACGCACCTGGGATGGTTGTTCGAGGCCGCGGGCGAAAGTTTTTACGGCCTGATCATCCCCCGGCTCACCTCGGCCGCGTGACCGGCGCGCCGCGTCAGCCGACAGGCAGCGGGCCGCCGACGAAATATTCAACCGCCTTGCCGATGCCGTAACCGATGCCGGTGGCGGCCAGGGCGATGGCCAGGAATTCCAGGCCCGAGCGCCCCATGGACTGACCGGCGAGCCGGCCCTTGAACATGCCGACGCCGAAAAGCACCGCGCCCGTGAGCGCCGCCGCCACCAGCAGCGCCACATCCAGCGGCAACAACAGGAACGGCGCGAGCGGAATGGCGCCGCCGATGACGAAGGAAAGCGCCATCACCAGCGCCGCCTTGAGGGGGTTGTTGATGTCCGCGCCGCCCAGCCCCAGCACCTTTTCCTGAAACGTGGCCACGAACACGGACTTCTGCTGGTGCAGGAGCTTGACGATGCGATAGCCCGCCTCGCGGCTCAGCCCCTCGCGGTGCAGAAACTCGAGCAGACCCTCCTGCGCCAGGTACGGCTCCTGCTCGACGAACTCGGCTTCCTTTTTTAGCTCGTTGTCGAAAATCTCCTTTTCCGCCTTGGACGAGAGATAGGCGCCGGCCGACATGGAGAAGGCCCCGGACAGGATCGAGGTCACGCCCGCCATCAGGATGATGAAGCGGTTCGCTCCCGCCGCCTGCATTCCGGCCAGCAGGCCGACGGTGGAGATGAGGCCGTCCTGGATGCCGAACACGAATTCGCGGATGCGGCCCTTGGCCTCGATTCTCCGGCGCTTCTCATCGGTGGGCAACACGGCTTGTGTCCTCGCCCGTTCAGCCGGTGGGCTCGCCGGGCTTCCAGTCCGCGGGGCACATGCGTCCGGTGCGCAGCGCCTCCAGGACGCGCAGCGTCTCGTCCACGCCGCGGCCCACGTTCATGTTGGACGCGACGCTGTACTGGATGACGCCGCCGGGATCAATGATGAATGTCGCGCGGATCGCCACGCCCTCCTTCGGGTGCAGCACGTGATAGGCGCGGGCGACGGTTTTGCCGGTGTCGCTCAGGAGCGGATAGGCGATGCCGCCGAGCTCCTCGGCCCAGGCGCGGTGGCTCTCCACGGAATCCACGCTCACGCCGTAAATCCCCGCGTCCTCGCGGCGGAAATCGGCGGCCTTCTTGCTGAAGCCGATGACCTCGGTCGGGCAGACGAAGGTGAAATCGGCCGGATAGAAAAACAGCACGTGCCACTTGCCGCGCGCCTCGCGCAGCGAATAGTTGCGGATTCTTCCCTGGTGCACGCCCGGCAGCTCGAACTCGGGCGCGGGATCGGCGATGGTCAGCATCGCCCTATGGTAGGGAATTCCCCGGCGCCGGGCAAACCGCGCCGGCGCGGCGTCAGAACGTCACGGCGGGCAGCGCCTTGAGGATATGCAGCCGGTAGTGGTCGGCCAGGAGCAGCGCGAACAGCAGCGTCAGATAATGGATCGAATAGCGGAAGGTCTTGCGCGCGAGCGCGTCGCTGTAGTCGCGGTACAAGCGCCAGGCGTAATACAGAAAACCGGCGTTCAGAACCAGCGCCCCCGCCAGATACGGCAAGCCGCTCATCCTGGTGGCGAACGGCATCAGCGTCACCGCCGCGAGCATGACGGTGTAGAGCAGGATCTGCAGCTGGGTGTACTCGCGCCCGTAGATCACCGGCAGCATCGGAATATTCACCTTGGCGTATTCCTGCGCGCGATAAAGGGCGAGCGCCCAGAAGTGCGGCGGCGTCCAGAGGAAAACGATCAGGAACAACAGCAGCGCGTCGGGCGCGACCTCGCCGGTGATCGCGGTCCAGCCCAGGATCGGCGGCGCGGCGCCGGCGGCGCCGCCGATGACGATGTTCTGCGGCGTCGAGTGCTTGAGCCATACCGTGTAGATGAAGGAATAACCGATGAGGGAAACAAACGTCAGGACCGCCGTGAGCCAGTTCACGCCCAGCGCCAGTATGGCCATGGAGAGCGCGCCCAGAACGGCCGCGAACACCGCGGCCGCGCGCGTGGTCAGATGGCCCGTGGGCAGCGGGCGGGCGCGCGTGCGCGCCATGACGGCGTCGGCCCGCTGATCGAGGATGTGGTTGACGGCGGCCGCGGACCCGGCGGCGAGGGCGATGCCGAGCGTTCCGAGGACCAGCGCCCCGAGCGGCGGTAGCCCCGGCGTCGCCAGAAACATGCCGACCACGGCGGTGAACACGATCAGCGCCACCACCCGCGGCTTCGTGAGCGCGAGATATTCGCGCGCCCGCAGCGCGAGGCGCGGGCGCGGCGTCGGGGCGTCAACAGCCGAAGCGGTCGGTTTCATGCGAACGGGCTCGATGCGGTTCATATCGTACGTTGCGGACGCGTCACATGATACAAGGTCACGAGGCTCATGAGCAGCAGCGCCGCCACGGCGTTGTGCGCGACCGCGAGCGCGAGCGGCAGGTGGGTCACCGCCTCCATGACGCCGAGCGCGACCTCGGCCAGCAGCGGCACCAGCACCAGCAGCCCGTAGCGGCAGATCTTGTCCTCGCGGCCGACGCGCAGGAGGTGAAGCGCGAGCCAGCCCGTGTACAGCAGGACGGCGAGCGCGCCGATGCGGTGCGACATGTGGACCGCGGTCGCCGCCGGCAGGTTCAGCGCCCGCCCTTCGTACTCCAGGCCGAGATCGCGCCACAGCATCAGGCCGTCGGTAAAGTCCATGGGCGGCCACCAGGCGCCCTGGCAGGTGGGGAAATCGGGGCACGCGAGGCCGGCGTAATTCACCATTGACCACCCGCCGAGGGTGATCTGGACCGCCGCCAGCAGCAGCGCGATCAGCACGCGCGGACGCAGCCGGCGCAGGAGCGGCGAGGCCGACGCCGGGCGCCAGAAGCGCTGCTCGCGCAGCGCGATCCACCACAAAAGCCCGAGGATGGCGAAGCCGCCGAGCAGCTGCGTCATCATGACCAGCGGCTTGAAGTGCAGCTCGATCGTCAACAGACCCGCGAGCGTCAGCCCGAACACCAGCAGCATGGTCAGGAGCGGGATCAGGACCTGCTGGCTGCGTTTGCGTTTCTTGAGCTGCCAGCCGAGCACCGTGAGGCGTATCAGTATCAGGCCCAGGGCGCCGGCGATGTAGCGCTGGGTCATGTCCTTCCACGCGCGCTTGTGGTCCGGCTTCTTCTCGCCCTCGAGCTGCCGCGCCTGGTCTATGTCCTGCGCCGTCTGCGGCGCGAACAGTTTGCCGTAGCAGCCGGGCCAGTCGGGACAGCCGAGCCCGGCCTCGGACAGGCGCGCGTAGGCGCCGAACACCACGGCGAGATAGGCGAAGAAGGCCGCGGACAGCGCCATGCGGAAGAACTTCGCGGACTTGCTCTTGCCGAGCATGCTCATCGGGCGCTACAGCCAGTAGACGAAGACAAACAGCAGCGCCCACGCGGCGCTTACGAACAGCCACTGCCACACGCCGGCCTCGAGGCCGAAGTGGCGGTCCGGGAGGAAATGGCCCTTGAGCGCGCGGCCGAGGAGCACGATCAACGCGCCGACGCCGGCGAGCGCGTAAACGGCGTGCAGGCCGGTCAGCACGAAGAATGTGGCGCCGTAGACCCCGGTCGCGGGGCGCAGGTTGAGCTCGGCATAGGCGCGCGCGTAGTCGTACACCTGCAATGCCAGGAAAACGGCGCCCAGGGCGATCGTGAGGAACAACCCGGTGATGAGCTGGGCGCGGTTGTCCCTGATCAATCCCCAATACGCCCAGACGACGGCGCCGGCCGAAATGAACAGGATCAGGGTGTTGATCGCGGGGATCCCCCAGGCGCCGATGGGCGAGAATTGGCCGGGCCCGGGGATGCTGTCCGGCGCCGCCGCCTCCGGCCCCCTCGGCCCGGCGGTCGGCCAGTCGGCGCTGAAGCCGCTCCAGAGATCGCCGCCGCCGAGCACCGGCAGCACTAATTGACGCAGATAAAAAAGCGCCCCGAGCAGCGCCGTGAAAAGCACGGCCTCGGCGAAAAGCAACCCGGCCATGCCCCAGCGGAACGAACGATCCACCACCTGGCTGTAGCCGCCGCGCTCGCCTTCCGCGATCACGCGTCCGAACCAGCGCGCGACCGTGAACGCAGTCACGGCGGCGCCGGCGAGAGCGAGCCACTTTCCGGGACCGACGCCGTTGACCGCGAGGCCCGCGCCGAGCGCCAGAACGAACAGGCCCGCGGCCGCGCCGAGCGGCCACGGGCTCGTGTCGGGTGGAGAATAATGGTCGGCGGAAGCCATGTGCCTTCTCTGTCTCTTTAGATCAGCGCAGTTTCGGCGGCGAGGTGAAGCTGTGGTACGGCGGCGGCGAGCTCAGGGTCCACTCAAGCCCCTCCGCCCCCTCCCACACTCTGTCTTCGGCCCTGCGGCCGCCGCGGATGGTGCGCGCGACCATGACCAGAAACAGTATTTGCGCGAGCCCGAGGATGAACGCCCCGACCGTGGACAGCATGTTGAATTCGGCGAACGCCAGGGCGTAGTCCGGGATCCGGCGCGGCATGCCGGCGAGCCCGAGAAAATGCTGCGGCAGGAACGCCAGGCCGAAGCCGAGCAGCGACAGCCAGAAGTGCCAGCGGCCGAGCCGCTCGTCATACATGCGGCCGGTCCACTTCGGCAGCCAATAGTAAACGCCGCCGAGGACGGCGAAGAGCGCGCCCGCGGCCAACATGGTGTGGAAATGCGCCACCACGAAATAGCTGTCGTGATACTGGATGTTCAGCGGCGCGAGCGCGAGCATGAGGCCGGACATGCCGCCGAGCGTGAACACGAGCACGAACGCGAGCGCGAACAGCATCGGCGTCTCGAAGCTCAGGCTGCCGCGCCAGATGGTCGCCACCCAGTTGAACACGACGACGCCCATCGGCACGGCGATCAGCATCGCGGTGAACATGAAGAACAGCCGGCCCGCGAGCGGCAGTCCGGCCACGTACATATGCGAGCCCCAGGAGATCAGGGCCAGCAGGGCGATCGCGACCGTGGCGTACATCATCGAGACCCGGCCGAACAGCGGCTTGCGCGCGAAGGTCGGAATGATCTGCGAGGCGATCCCGAACGCGGGCAGGATCAGGATATACGTCGCGGGATGACCGAAGAACCAGAACAGGTGCTGCCACAGCCGCGGATCGCCGCCGCCCGCGGCGTCGAAGAACTGCGTCCCCAGGTGGCGATCGGCGAGCAGCAGCGCGCCCGCGCCCGCGAGCACCGGCGTCACCGCGAGCAGCATGAGCGCCGTGACGAGCCAGGCCCAGGCGAAGAACGGCGCGCGCGTGAGCGCCATGCCCGGCGCGCGCAGATTGAGCACGGTGGCGGCGACGTTCATCGCCCCGATCACCGCGGAGATGCTCACCAATTCCAGCGCGAGCACGGCGAAGTCCGTGCCGGCGCCGCCTTGCAGGACGAGCGGCGGGTACAGCGTCCAGCCCGTCGCGGGCGGACCGTTCGGTCCCGGGAGCAGCAGACCCGCGAGCAGCAGCACGAAGGCGAAGGGCAGGAGCCAGAAACCCCAGGCGTTCAGGCGCGGCAGGGCCATGTCCGGCGCCCCGATCATCAGCGGGATCTGCCAGCTGGCGAGGCCGAGATAGGCCGGCACGACCACGCCGAAGATCATGATGAGCGCGTGCAGGCTCGCCAGCTGGTTGAAGAACAGCGGATCCAGCCACTGCGTCCCGGGCTGGAACAGCTCGGCGCGGATCACGAGCGCGAGCGCCCCGCCGACGAAAAACATGGCGCCGGCGAACCACAGATGGAGGCTGCCGACGTCCTTGTGGTTGACCGTGGACAGCCACCGGCCGACGCCGCCGGGGTGCGCGCTGGAGTGCTTCGTCGCCATTTTATGGTCCTCCCCTGGATCCGGCGGTCGCGACCGGCGGCGCGACGGCGGGTTTGCTCTTACGCTGGCCGACCCATTTGCCGAAGTCCTCCTGGCTCACGGCCTCGACCACGATCGGCATGTAGCCGTGGCCCAGGCCACAGAGCTCGGCGCACTGGCCGCGATAGGTGCCCGGCTCGTCAATCCGGACCCGGGTCTCGACGATGAAACCGGGGACGGCGTCCTGCTTGACGCCCAGCGCCGGCACCCACCAGGAGTGAATCACGTCGGCGGCGGTGAGCACGATGCGGATCTTCCGGTCCACGGGGAGGACGACGGCGTTGTCCACTTCCAGCAGATAATGCGCGCCCTTCGCGGCCTGGTTGTCGAGTTGCGCGCGCGGGGTGGCGAGGCTGCTGAAAAAACCGATGTCGTATTCGGGATACTCGTACTTCCACTTCCACTGGTAGGCGGTGATCTTTACGGTCATGTCGGGGCCGCCGGCGTCGCTCAGCTCGAGCAGCGTCATGGTGGACGGAACGGCCATGCCGATGACGATCACGAACGGAATCGCGGCCCAGGCGATCTCCAGCACGAGATTGTCGTGGAACCGCGCCGCCTTGTAGCCGCGGCCCTTGCGGTGCGCGATGACGGAATAAAGCACGACGCCGAACACGATCACGAATACGCCCAGGCACGCCAGCAGGATGAGATTATGCAGCTCCAGCAGCTTTTCGGCGGCGTCGGTGACGGGCCGCTGGAAGCCGAACCGGTAATCGGCGCGGACCAGGCCGGGAACGAGCCAGAGGCAGACGGCGATGACGGGAATTATCGCGCCTAGGAAACGTCTTGGGTGTGGCATGGATTTATTCTTCTGTCTCTGTTGCAAAACGCGTGGCTACCCGTGCCCCGTTCTTATCGAGCCGCCCTTCGGGCGGCGTGTACTTGTGGGTGGCTGACCCACGGCAGGTGACTTTTCTTTGCCTCCAGCACGAGATTGTCGTGGAACCGCGCCGCCTTGTAGCCGCGGCCCTTGCGGTGCGCGATGACGGAATAAAGCACGACGCCGAACACGATCACGAATACGCCCAGGCACGCCAGCAGGATGAGATTATGCAGCTCCAGCAGCTTTTCGGCGGCGTCGGTGACGGGCCGCTGGAAGCCGAACCGGTAATCGGCGCGGACCAGGCCGGGAACGAGCCAGAGGCAGACGGCGATGACGGGAATTATCGCGCCTAGGAAACGTCTTGGGTGTGGCATGGATTTATTCTTCTGTCTCTGTTGCAAAACGCGTGGCTACCCGTGCCCCGTTCTTATCGAGCCGCCCTTCGGGCGGCGTGTACTTGTGGGTGGCTGACCCACGGCAGGTGACTTTTCTTTGCGCGGCCAAAGAAAAGTCACCAAAAGAAAGGCCGCCCCGGATGGCGCGACTGCCACCCGCGCATCCGCGGTTCCGGGTCCCGGCGCTGATCTTACGAGGCATCCTGCCTCGAAGATCAGGCGCGGACATCCTGTCCGCGCCCCCTTCGGGGCGCTCGCCCGGAACCTTGCGGTGCGCGGGCGCGCCTTACGGGGACCCGAAAACCAAACCCACCTCAGTTCACGCTTTTGTGCCCTCGGTGTCCGCTCGCCCCGAGGGGTCACGATTCAAGCTGATCGCTGATCGCTGATAGCTGATAGCTCATTTAGCTGATAGCTGATAGCTAATTTAGCTAATCGCTAATTTTCTCTGCGCCTCTGCGGTGAGACCGTCCTTTCAGCCTGCGGGCATTGCTTCGCCGCCGCGCGCGCCGGCTATTCTACCCGGTTTCCCCGGCGCTTTTCAGCAACGGCGAAAGCGCGATGGCGCTGCGGGAGATCGCGTCTTCTTCGTTTTCCACATAGGGCAGGCTGGCGAGCGGCGCGCCCAGCCGCTCTTGCAGCGCCGCCAGATTCTCCTCGAACATGGCCATGGCCGGGTCAATGCGGTTCGCCACCCAGCCCGCGAGCCGCGCGCCCGAACGGCCTATCGCCGCCGCCGTGAGCAGTGCGTGATTGAGGCAGCCGAGGCGCATGCCGACGACCAGGATCACGGGCAGCCGCAGGGTCACGGCGATATCCGCCATCGTGCGCCTTCCGTCGAGCGGCGCGAGCCAGCCGCCCGCGCCCTCCACAACCACCAGTGGCGCCAGCCGCCGCAGGCGCGCGAAATGTTCCTCGATCTTCTCCAGCCGGATCTCAACACCCGCCGCCGCGGCCGCGAGCTGCGGGGCGACGGGCGCGGCGAATGCATACGGATTGACATCCGCATAGTCGGCCTGGACCGAACCATGCGCCAGCAGGCGCTCGGCGTCCTCACAGCGAAGCCCGGACGGAGTCTCGCGGCACCCGCTGGCAACAGGTTTCATGCCCACCGCCCGGTGCCCCGCGCGCGCGAGCGCGCGCAGCAACGCCGCGGCGAAGAAGGTCTTGCCCACGCCGGTGTCGGTGCCGGTGACGAACCAACCTCTCATAAAGGTACGAGATGTCGAGATACGAGGGGCGGAAAAGATTTCGGGGTTTCATCAAGACTCACGTTTCAGTCCTCATTGACGGGCCAGGGTTGCGAGGAGGTTCTCCTGGATATGGAGACCGGTTTCCAACCCTCGTCCCCCGCCCCTCGTCCCTCGTCCCTTTTCTCCGGCGCCCAGGCGTGCCCGTACACCGCCTCGTAGGTCGCCGGTATGCGGCCGCCGACCGCCATGGACTCGTAGGCGGATCGGAAGCGCGCGAAGTGCTCCTTGCCGGTGAAGCCGCGCGGGCGGCCGCGGGCGACGTTGTGCGCGCCCAGGCGCTTCAGATCGCGCAGCACCTCCAGCACGCCTCCGTAGGTGAGGGTGAAATGCTCCATGTCCATGACCGGATCGGCGAATCCCGCGCGCACCAGCGCGTCGCCCAGATCGTGCATGTCCATGAAGGCGTGCACATGCGGGCGATCGTCCACGGCGCCCCAGGCGCGACGCAGTTCGCGCAGCGTGTCCAGGCCGAAGGTGGTGAACATCAAAAGCCCGCCGGGGCGCAGCACCCGGCGGAACTCGGCGAACACCATGTCCGGTGTGCACCACTGCAGCGTCAGATTCGAGACGATCATGTCCACCGACGCCGGCGCCAGCGGCAGCGCCTCGATGTCGCCGCAGATGTACCGGCCGCGGCTGAACCAGCCGGCCTTGCGGCGTGCGTGCGCGGCCATGCCCGCGGCGATGTCCAGGCCCACGACCCGCGCGGCGCGGTAGCGCCGCGCGAGCGCGCGGCCGCCGTAGCCGGTGCCGCAGCCCGCGTCCAGGATGGTCTCCGGCCGGTGCCGGATCAGGTCCAGCCGCGCGAGCATGCGATCGGCGATCTCGCGCTGCAGCACCGCCGCGCCGTCGTAGGCCGCGGCGGCGCGCTCGAAGGAGACGCGCAGCTGCGTCTTGTCGAGCGCGAACAGCTCGTGGGCGGCGTTCTTATTCAGAGACATCCTAAAACTTTCCGTTTTCCTGATGGAACATCGGGCTCACCGCGGAGGCGCGGAGTTATTGAAACAAAAAACAGATATTTTCTCTGCGTTCTCTGCGTTCTCAGCGGTGAAAATCGCTGTTTCTGAAATCTTTCAGATTCGCTCATTCAAAAAACGCCCCAGTTCGTGCCGGAACGCCTCCGGGTGCGACAAAAACGGCGCGTGCCCCGCGCCCGCGACGACGGCGAGCCGCGCGCGCGGCAGTTGCGCCGCCAGGAATTCCGCCGCTTGCGGCGGCACGAGCCGGTCCCGCCCGCCGTGGACCACGAGCGCGGGCGCGCGGATGGCGGGGAGCGCGGCGCGCAAATCCGTTTCCTCGAGTATCCGCAGGCCCGCGCGCAGCGCCGCGACCTCCGGCCCGCCGTGATGCAGCAGGTCGGCGCGCAGGCGGCGCAGCACGTCGCGCTCGCGCTCGCTGTCCCCGAACTGCAGGCTCAGGAAACGCGCGAGGGCCGCCGAATAGTCCTGCTCCAGGTCCTGCGCGAACTGGCGCAGCGCCGCCGGCGCCGCCGCGCAGTCCCATCCCGGTGCCTGCGTGAATCGGGGGGTGGCGTTCACCAGCACCAGGCGGGCGACGTTTTGCGGCTGCCGCATGGCCGCCGTGAGCGCCACGAGCCCGCCGAGCGACCAGCCTACCCATACGGCCGGGGCCGGCGCGGCCTCGCACACGGCGTCCGCCAGCGTGTCCAGCGTAAAATCGTACGGCGGGCGGCGGTTGCGCCCGTGGCCGGGAAGATCAACCGTGGTCACGCGGAAATCCCCGCTCAAAGTCGCGCTGACCTCCGACCAGACGCCGCCGTGCAGCCCCCAGCCGTGCACCAGCACCAGGTCCGGCCCTTCCCCGTCGCGTTCGTAATAGATCGTCATGTCCGGCGGACCTCTGCCAGCGCCGCCAGCAGGCGGTCCACATGCGCCTCTTCGTGCGCCGCCGAAAAGGTCACGCGCAGCCGCGCGCTCCCAACGGGCACGGTCGGCGGACGGATGGCGGGCACGAGTACGCCGCGCGCGCGCAGTTTCCGGCTCGCCGCGAGCGCCGTTTCCGCGTCGCCCAGGATCAGCGGCTGGATCGGCGTTTCGCTCGGGCCCAACTCGAGCCCCAGCTCCCGCGCGCCGCGGCGGAAGCGCGCCACCAGCGCGCGCAGGCGCTCGCGCCGCCAGGATTCCGCGCGCGCTATTTTCAGGCTGGCGCGCGTCGCCTCGGCGACCGCCGGCGGAAGCGCGGTCGTATAAATATAGGTGCGCGCGAACTGGATCAGGGACTCGATCAGGTCGTCCGCGCCGGCGACAAAGGCGCCGAAGGTGCCGAAGGCCTTGCCCAGCGTCCCCACGAGGATGGCCGGCGGCTCCAGGCGGATGCCGGCGTGCTCGAACGAACCGCGGCCGGTCGCGCCCAAAACGCCGAGGCCGTGGGCGTCGTCCGCGAGCAGGCGCGCGCCGTACCGGCGCGCCAGCTCCATCAGGGCCGCGAGCGGCGCGATGTCACCGTCCATGCTGAACACGGCATCCGTCGTGATCAAACTGGCGGATTGATGAGAGAGTCCTTTATCCCCCTCTCCCGCCGGGAGCGGGCGGGGGTGAGGGGATTTTTTCCGCGCTTGAGCGAGTTTCGTGGCCAGCCACGCCGCGTCGGCGTGCGGATAGCGAAGCACCCGCGCGCGCGCCAGGCGCGCGGCGTCAATCAGCGAGGCGTGGTTGAGCTTGTCTTCGAAGACGGCCGTGTCTCGCCCCGCGAGCGCCGTCACCACGCCGAGATTGGCCATGTAGCCGGTGGAAAATAAAAGCGCCCGCGGCGCGCCGACAAATTCGGCCAGCTCCTCCTCCAGCAGATGGTGGGCGCGGCCGTGGCCGCTGACGAGGTGCGAGGCGCCGGCGCCCACGCCGTAGCGCTCCGCGCCGTCCTTGAACGCGGCGACGACGCGCGGGTGATTCGCCAGTCCGAGATAATCGTTACTGCAGAATGAAAGCAGCGTCTCGTCCCCGACGCGCACCTCCGCGCCCTGCGGGGAAGACAGGACCAGCCGCTCGCGGTAAAGCCCCGCGGCGCGCCGCTGGTCAAGCAGGCCCTCCGGCGGCTTCACGGAAGCCCCAGCCTGGCGCTGTACACGGTGATGATGGGCATGATAATAAAATGGACTGCGCGGGCGGCTCGACTTGATGCGGCGAAACCGGCAGTTTAGCCCCTGGCCGGCGGCAGTCAACATGGATGATACGGGATGGTTTACAACAGGCTAAAGGTTCTACAGGACTGGTTTCTCCCCGGAAGCTGCCTGCTGTGCGCCGCACCGGTGGGATTCGGCGCGGATTTTTGCCGTGACTGCGAGGCGTCGCTGCCACGGCCCGGCTCCACATGCCGGATATGCGCCGCGCCCCTCGAAGGGGCGGAGGATACCGACGCGCCCTGCGGCGAGTGCCAGAAACGCCCGCCGAAGTTCGCCCGGGTGCGGACGCTGTTTACCTACGCCCCACCGGTGGATCGCCTGATACAAAACCTGAAATACCACCGCCGGCTTGAACTTGCGCGCGTTCTGGGCGATCGGCTCGCCGGCTGTCTCGCGTCCCTGAACGAGCCGCGACCGGACGTCATTGTGCCGGTGCCGCTGCACCGCTCGCGCCTGCGGGAGCGCGGCTACAATCAGTCGCTCGAGCTCGCCCGGCCCATCGCCCGCCGCCTGCGCCTGCCGCTCGATTACCGGAGCGTGCGCCGCACCCGCGCCACCGCGCCGCAGACCGAGCTGCCGCGCGAACAGCGGCGGAAAAACGTCCGCGGCGCCTTTCAGGCGGATAACGTGTTCGAGGGACGACGCGTCGCCGTGGTGGACGACGTCATGACCAGCGGGCATACCGCCGCCGCCCTGGCAGAGTGTCTGCGCAGGGCGGGGGCGAAGGAAATTCTAGTGTGGGTGGTGGCGCGGGCCTGACCCCGCGCCCGGGTTACAGCCGGGGCTCGTTTTGTTGGAGTGTCTGTTTTTCAGAAGCGGCTTGGGGGCCGAGGCCGGCGCGCACGATCCTGCGCAGGTCGGCAAGCTCCCTCTGGAGCGCCGCGAACGCGGAGGCCAATTCCTTGGCTTCCAAGTCTTTCTCGTTTTTGCCGTGTGTTTCCATCTTCGTCTTGCGGAGCGGTTCACTCATGTCAACACCCTCCTTATGTTTCGACTGATTACGGAACCGTGAATGCCGGCGGTCGTGAGGAGTGGCTGGGCACGGTATTGCGGGTATTAAACGCCGTGCGCCGCCGGATACAAGCCAGTATAGGACAGAAAAGGATGACCGGCGCTCCTTCGCCGACAGACCGCCGGGCAAGGTACCACAATTAAGCGCGCTGGTGAGAACCGGCCGTCAGGTCACGGCTTAATAAGTAAATGCTAATACTCTAAACAGCTTGCCATGCCGCCAGAACCAGCGGCGGCGGAAGGCGTATCGCAAGCACGATCGCCAGACGCACCGTTGTCCTCAGCCCAGCAGGTTGCTGAAAAACTCGTTTTTCAGCAACCTGCGGTGCGGTCGAGGGACCGGCCGCCATTTTTCAAGCACGCAAGTGCTTGAAAAATGGAGCGAGCCGCGGACATGCGCCGCGGCGAAGCGAGCTGAAAAAGTCCAGGATGGACTTTTTCAGCATCCTGTTGGACATCAAAAAGAAGATCAGCGCGGCGACGAAGAAGAGCGGTGCGGTGTACAAGATCCTCATCGTTATTTTGGCAGGAGGCGCTGTTTCTGCGCGATCTCGACGAAGGTCTCGATGCGGATGAGCCGGCTGTCAATATCGCGGACCTCCTTCGCCATCTTCTCCACCTGGTTCGAGAGCCGCTCGACTTCGCCCGCCAGGCGGATCGCGGACGTGAGCGCGTTAAATATCTTTTCGCTGATGGCCACGCGCGCCCCCATGTTTCCGCCCGAAGTGCCGCAGCGTTTCCTCGACCTCCTTCTCCGCGCGCGCGAGCGCCTGCAACGCCCGCTTGTTGGTGCGGATCACTTCATCGGCCAGGTGCTCCAGGTCTTTTTGGTCCTGGCCCGCCGGCTCGTAGGCGTCTATCGCGCGGCGGTGGATCTCGGCCGCCGACAGCCGCATGGCCTTGGCCAGGGAATCGAGTTTTCTCCGCTGCTCCCGGCGCAGCAGCACAACGGTGCGTTCCAACAGCGCGCTCATCGGTTATCCTCCTGTGCCATGCCGGGTTTTGTAGCACATGTGCATCATATGTGCAATTTGCACGGCCGCGCCGCCGACCGCGCGTCGTCCGCCACGGCCGTGACCTTACTTCATTATCGAGCCGCCCTGCGGGCGGCGTTTATATGAATGCGGGATGCTCCATTATTTCCCGTGCCGTGCATGGATGCACCAATGCCGCGGGCGCAGGGATGCGC
>MFSY01000060.1:0-4501 GCA_001785175.1 Candidatus Muproteobacteria bacterium RIFCSPHIGHO2_01_FULL_65_16
GTTGCCTTCGGCCATCACCTCGTCGAGGATGCTGCGCGCGCCTTCCGCGTCGCCCATGTCAATATAGGCGCGGGCGAGGTCGAGCTTGGTCGCGGTCTCGTCCCACTGCGACTGCTGGTCTTCCGCGGCCGGAACGGCCACGGCCTCGACGGTGATTTCCTCGGCCGGCGCGCCCATTGACTCCCATTGAATCTCGGCCCCGGCCGTCTCCGGCGCGGCCTCAAGCGAGACCTCGCCGAGCCCGCCCTTGCCGAGGTCGAAATCAATACCGCTGTCCGCGGCCGATTGGCCCATATCCAGCGTATCCAGGCCCATATCCACGCCCGCACCGAGCTCCGGCGCGGGCGCGGTGGGCTCGGCCGCCGGCGCCGGCTTGAGGCTGGCCGCCAGATCCAGATCGAAATCTATGCTGCCGGCGGATGGGGCGTGGGCGGCCACGGGGGCTTCGAGATCGAAGTCAAAGCCGCCGACGCTCTCCATGCCCGCCGCCGCGGCCGACGCCTCCGGCGCTGTGGCCGGAGGCGCAGCAGTTTTGACCGCCGCGGGCGCCGCGGCCGGGGCCGGCTTCGCCGTCGGCGCCTTGGCCGCGACCGGCGCCGGCTTGGCGCCCGCGCCACCGCGGAACATCGGGTTCGCCGGATTCAGCTTGCGGCCCATTTCCTCGACTTTCTCCCAGATCTTGCCGCCGCCTCCGCCGGCGGCGTACAGCTCCTCCGCCAGGGTCTCGAAGGCCTTCACGTCGTTGCGCTGGTGATAGATCTCGAGCAGCTTCTGCTTCAGCTCGTGGCGCTCCGGGTTCTTGACGACGGCGTCCTTGAGGATCTCTTCCGCCGTCTCGTCGCGACCGTAGGCGAGATAGACCTCCGCCTCCGCCACGGGATCAACCTCGTCGGCATGCGCGCGCCCCGCCCCGCCCTGGCTGAAATCGCTGAGGAACGAGGTCTCGCCGGCCGAGGTCACGGACTGGCCGGTGGTGTCCGTCGTCGCGCCGGCCTCGGCGCCGGCGGTATCAGACTTGAGTATGCTCTCCTCGAATTCGGCGAGCGATTTCCGCCGCCGCTTGAAATAAATCAGCGCGATCACGCCGCCGATGAGCAGCACGACGCCGCCCACGATCGGCAGCAAATCGCCGCTCGTTACGGCGGCCGTGAGCGAGGCGATCAGGTCTTTCTCCGTGCCCGGCGACGGCGCGGGCGCCGCGGGCCTTGCCACCGCCGGCGGTTTCTCGACCTTGGTCGGGGGCGCGACCGGCGGCGCCTCCGCCTTTGGTTTCTCGGCCTTGGGTTGTTCCGCCGGTTGGGGCGCGGTTCTGGGTTTGGCCGCCTCGGGCGCGGGCGGTGTTTCAGGTTTTTGCCGCGCCTGGGCGAGCTTGGCGTTTTCGAGCTCGATCAGGCGCGACTCGCGCTTGAGCTGCGCGCGCACCTGGCCGAGCTTGTCGCCCAACTCCTTGGTTTCCATCTGCCTGGAGACAAGCGATTCCTCCAGGGTCGTCACGCGCTCGGCTAGCGCCTGACGCTCTTTCCTGGCGGGCTCGGTTTCGGCGCTTTGCTGCTCCGGTCCGCCCTTCTTGGCCTCCAGATTGGCGCGCACGATCTTGAGCAGCTCGTCCGGCTGCTTGCCGGCCTCGGGCGCGGCGGTCGCGTCCTTGGCCGCCTTGGGCTCCTCGGGCTTGGCGGCCGCCTTTTCCCGGGGCGCGGCCGGTTTCTCTTTCGGCGCCGCCGCAACCGGCGCCTTCTTCGCCTTCGCGACTTGCTCGACTTTCTCCGTCTTTTCGGCCTTTTCCGCCGGCTCGATCGCTTCCGCCGGCGCCGGGGTTTCGGCGATTTTGAGCGCGCGGCTCGCGCTGGCGAGCTTGAGCTTGTATTCCTGCCAGACGTCATATTGCGCGCGGAATTCCTTGCGCGCCGCCGGCGCCGGGATGGTTTCAACCGTCTGGCGTTCGGGGAACTTGAGAATCTTGCCGGCCTTGAGGTTGTTCACGTTGTTGTGGAAGAAGGCGCCCTTGTTGGCCCTGAAGATCGCCAAGATCACCTGCTCCATGCTGAGCCCCTTGTCAGCGCGGATTCTTTCTGCAATGCCCCAGAGGGTGTCGCCCTTCTGCACCACGTATTCGGAAGTGTTCGCCCACTCCCCGGCACCAAGGCTCTCGACCTGGGGCGCGCCGGTGTCTTCCGGCCAGCCGGTGGCGGGCGATATGGAAGTCTTGGAGCCGCCGCCGCTCGCGCCGAACAGCCTGTCCTCGGCGGCGCCGACATCCTCGGGCGGCGCTTCTTGCGGGGTCACGACCGCTTTCGGTTCCGGTTCCGGCGCCGGCTCGGGCTCGGCGAGCTTCGCGGACTTGATATCCTCCGGGAGCGGCTCGGTGGCGGGGTACGGCGTCACGACCGGCGGCGCCGGCGCCAATTCGGCCTCGCTCTCCGGCGCGGTGCTTGGGGGCTCGATGCCGGCGGGCCTGCCGATCGCATGATAAGGAGGATCAATCAGCGCGGTGTATTCGCGCACCAGGCGGCCGCCGGGCCATTCGAGCTGCAACAACACGTGCAGGAATGGTTCCTCGATCGGCTGATCGGTCTTGAGCTGCAAGGCATAACTACCGTCCTCGCGCCGGACGATGTTGAATTTAATCTGCGACAGGAACGGCAGGCGCTCGACACCGGCGGTGTCGAACTCGGCGCGTCCGGCGAGCGTGACATTCAGACCCTTGAGTTCTTGCTCGCTGATGGAGGTGAATTCGATCTCCGCGTTCAACTGCTCGTTGAGCGCGGAATGCATCTTGAGCTTGCCGAGACCCAAGGCGTGGCTGGCGAGCGGGAAAAGCGCCAATAGGGCGCCGATCACCAACCCCGCGGCCGGCGCTCTCCTCCTATTATTCAGATACATTCTGCTTCACCCAGTCGTTCTCTACGGGTCTCCCTGAATTAAAACCTTACGAGACGTGGAGTTACAAAACTATAATAGTAATAACCTTTATAAATCTCAACTAACAGGCTGTTGAAAAAGTCCTTCCATGGCCTTTTTCAACTCAAAAAGCAAAAAGTGTGATTTTTGCTTTTCTCCATTTTTCAAAGGCTTAACGCCTTTGAAAAATGGCGGTACATCCTTGTACCGCACCGCAGGTTGTTGAAAAACGAGTTTTTCAACAACCTGCTAAAACTATGGGTTACAGGTAGTTTCTCACCAGAATCTCCGCTATCTGGATACTGTTTAATGCCGCTCCCTTGCGGAGGTTATCGGACACGACCCACAGGTCCAATCCCCGGGGATGGGAAATGTCTTCGCGGATGCGGCCGACATAGACCGCGTCGTGCCCGGCGGATTCGGTGACGGCGGTGGGGTACCCCCCGGGCTTGCGCTCATCCAGCACCACCACGCCCGGGGCCCGGTCGAGAAGTTGGCGCGCCTCGGCGGCGGTGATTTTCTTCCTGGTTTCGATGTGCACCGCCTCGGAGTGGCCGTAGAACACCGGGACCCGGACCGCGGTGGGATTAACCTGGATGGTTTCGTCCCCCATGATCTTGCGGGTCTCCCAGACCATCTTCATTTCCTCCTTGGTATAGCCGTTGTCCATGAACACATCAATGTGCGGCAGACAGTTGAACGCGATCTGCTTGGGATACACCTCGGGCTTGATCGGTTTGCCGTTCAGCAGCGCCGCGGTCTGATCGGCCAGCTCCTCGATCGCCTCCTTGCCGGTGCCGGAAACCGACTGGTAGGTGGCCACATTGATGCGCTCGATGCCCACGGCGTCGTGGATCGGCTTGAGCGCCACCAGCATCTGGATGGTGGAGCAGTTGGGATTGGCGATGATGCCGCGGTTTTTGTACTGGGCGATCGCCTGCGGATTCACCTCCGGCACCACCAGGGGGATGTCCTGCTCGTAGCGGAAATGGGCGGTGTTATCAATGACAATGCAACCCTTGGCCGCGGCCTTAGGCGCGTACTCGGCCGAGACGCCGCCGCCGGCGGAAAACAGACCGATCCTGGCCTTGGAAAAATCAAAGCGCGCCAGATCCTCGACGACGAGCGTCCCGTTCTTGAACGGCACGCGCGCGCCGGCGGAACGGCTGGAGGCCAGCGCATGGACCTGGTCCACGGGGAAATCGCGCTCCGCCAGGATGGACAGCATGATTTCGCCCACGGCGCCGGTGGCGCCGACCACGGCCACGTTGTACTTCTTGCTCATCTCAAGCCTCTGTCAGTCCGGGCGTCGGCCCGGGGTTGGAATTAAAACCCATAGTTTAAACGAAAAGGATTACTCGGGATGCAGCGCCGCCGCCACCGCATCGCCCATGGCGGCGGTGCCGACCTGCTTCGTCCCTTCCGTGTAGATATCCCCGGTACGCAGGCCCCGGTCGAGCACCCGCGCCACCGCCTGCTCGATCCGGCCCGCCAGCGCCGGCTCATCGAGCGTGTAGCGCAGCATCATCGCCGCCGACAGGATCGTGGCCAAAGGGTTGGCGACGCCGCGGCCGGCGATGTCCGGGGCCGAGCCGTGGATCGG
>MFSY01000060.1:4522-8918 GCA_001785175.1 Candidatus Muproteobacteria bacterium RIFCSPHIGHO2_01_FULL_65_16
GTTGCCGGTGACAATGACGTCGAACTGCCTCGGCGCGCGCACGAGCTGCATGGCGGCGTTGTCCACGTACATGTGTGAAAGCTCGACGTCCGGGTAGTCCGCGCCGATCCGCGTCACCACCTCGCGCCACAGCCCCGAGGTCTCGAGCACATTGGCCTTGTCCACGGAGCAGACCTTTTTGTTTCGCCGGCGCGCGGCGGCGAACGCGACCCGCGCCACGCGCTCGATCTCGTGCTCGGCGTATTTCATGGTGTTGAAGCCCTCGCGCTCGCCGTTGGGGAGCGCGCGCACGCCGCGCGGCGCGCCGAAGTAGATGTCGCCGGTGAGCTCGCGCACGATGAGGATGTCGAGCCCGCTTACCACCTCCGGCCTGAGGGTCGAGGCCGCGGCGAGCTGCGGATAGAGCACGGCCGGGCGCAGGTTGGCGAAGAGCTTCAGCTCCGAGCGCAGGCCGAGCAACGCCGTTTCCGGGCGCACCGCGCGCGGCAGGGTATCGTATTTCGGCCCGCCGACCGCGCCGAGCAGCACCGCGTCGGCCTCCTTGGCGAGCCTGAGCGTGGATTCCGGCAGCGGCTGCTGGTGCCGATCGTAGGCCGCGCCGCCGACCGGCGCCGCCTCCATCTCGATCTTGAGACCGAAATCGCGCTTCAGGCGCTCGAGCACCTTCACCGCCTCGGCGGCCACCTCGGGCCCGATGCCGTCACCGGGCAATACCGCAATCTTCTTCGTCATCGGAATATCTCTATATGATTACTTGACGCAAAGGCGCAAAGAAAATCAATTTTGAATTCTTAAACCTTTGCGTCTTTGCGTCAAAAACTCATATAAAACTCTTAGAACAACCACGGTGCTTCTTTCTTGCGCCGCGCCTCGTAGGCCCTGATCTCGTCCAGGTGCTGAAACGTGAGCCCGATGTCGTCCAGACCGTTTAGCAAACAGTGCTTGCGGAAGGCGTCAATCTCGAACCTGAATACCATGCCCGACGGTGTCGTCACCGTCTGGGCCGCGAGGTCCACCGTGAGCCCGTAGCCCGGTGTCGCCGCGCACTCCTGGAACAGCCGGCCCACGGCGTCGCGCTCGATCACGATCGGAAGCAGGCCGTTCTTGAAGCTGTTGTTGTAGAAAATATCCGCGTAGCTCGGCGCGATGATAACGCGAAAGCCGTAATCCATAAGCGCCCACGGCGCGTGCTCGCGCGAGGAGCCGCAACCGAAGTTGTCGCGCGCGAGCAGGATGCGCGCGCCTTGGTAGCGCGGCTGGTTGAGCACGAAGTCCGGATTGATCCGGCGCCTGCCGTGGTCCATCCCCGGCTCGCCCGGATCGAGATAACGCCAGTCGTCGAACAGGTTCGGCCCGAAGCCCGTGCGCTTGATGGACTTGAGGTACTGCTTCGGAATGATGGCGTCGGTGTCCACGTTGGCGCGGTCCAGCGGCGCCACCAGTCCATTTAGTTTGTCGAATATTTTCATATGATCGTTTGACGCGAAGACGCGAAGACGCAAAGGTTCAAGAATTCAAAATTGATTTTCTTTGCGTCTTTGCGCCTCTGCGTCAGAAATTAATACAATTCTCTTACATCAACATATATGAGTTTTTGACGCAAAGGCGCGAAGACGCAAATGGTTTTGAATTTAAAAACTCCTTCATGTCTTTCTTTGCGCCTTTGCGTCTTTGCGTCAGAAATTAATACAATTCTCTTACATCAACAAAATGCCCCGCGATCGCCGCCGCCGCGGCCATGGCCGGCGACACGAGATGCGTGCGCCCGCCCGCGCCCTGGCGGCCCTCGAAGTTGCGGTTCGAGGTCGAGGCGCAGCGCTCGCCGGGCGCGAGCCGGTCGGCGTTCATGGCGAGGCACATGGAGCATCCGGGTTCGCGCCACTCGAAGCCGGCGTCCTTGAAAACGCGATCGAGCCCCTCGTTCTCGGCCTGTTGCTTCACGAGACCGGAGCCGGGCACGACCAGGGCGAGCCTGATGTTCCGCGCCACCTTCTTTCCCCGCACCACTGCCGCGGCGGCGCGCAGGTCTTCGATGCGCGCGTTGGTGCAGGAGCCGATGAAAATCTTGTCGAGATAAATCTCCCGCATCGGCGTGCCGGGCCTGAGGTCCATGTACTTCAGGGCCTGCTGCATGCCGGCGCGCTTCACCACGTCGGGTTCCTTAATCGGATCGGGCACGGCGCCACCCACGGGCACAACCATCTCGGGCGAGGTGCCCCAGGTCACCTGCGGCTTGATGTCCGCGGCGTTCAACGCAACTTCCTTGTCGAATTTCGCATCCGGGTCGCTTTTCAATTCGCGCCACGCCTTCGCCGCGTGGTCCCACAGCTCGCCTCGCGGCGCGTACGGCCGGCCGCGAAAATACTCGATGGTCTTGGCGTCCACCGCGATCATGCCCGCGCGCGCGCCGGCCTCGATCGCCATGTTGCACACGGTCATGCGCCCCTCAACGGACAATTGCTCGATCGCGGTCCCGGCGAACTCGATGGCGTGGCCGGTGCCGCCGGCGGTGCCGATCCGGCCGATGATGGCGAGCACGATGTCCTTGGCCGTGACACCCGGCGGGATCGCGCCGTCCACGCGCACGCGCATGTTTTTCGATTTTTTCTGGATCAGGCACTGAGTCGCGAGCGCGTGCTCGACCTCGGAGGTGCCGATGCCGAAGGCGAGCGCGCCGAAGGCGCCGTGGGTCGAGGTGTGCGAGTCGCCGCAGACCACGGTCATGCCGGGCAGCGTCGCCCCCTGCTCCGGCCCGATGACATGCACGATGCCCTGGCGCGGGTCGTTCATGCCGAATTCGGTGATGCCGAAATCGGCGCAGTTCCGGTCCAGGGTCTCCACCTGCAGGCGCGAGACCGGGTCGGCGATGCCCCGGCCGCGATCGGTGGTGGGGACGTTGTGATCCGCGGTGGCCAGGTTCGCCGCCACGCGCCACGGCCGGCGGCCCGCAAGCCGCAGGGCCTCGAACGCCTGCGGGCTCGTCACCTCGTGCACGAGATGCCGGTCAATATAGAGCAGGCAGGTGCCGTCCTCGTGCTGACGGACCACGTGGGCGTCCCAAAGCTTGTCGTACAGGGTCTTGCCGGCCATGGACAGGTACCGATAGTGGAAATTGCCAAGATTTTAGGCATGATCTATAAATAACACAAATTCATATTTATAATATAATCTATTACATAAAGTTATGGATATCGCAACCCTGCAAGTCTTCCTGGCGGTCGCCGAAACCGGGTCGTTTTCCCGGGCCGCCGAGCGCGCCTTCCTGACCCAACCCGCCATCAGCAAGCGCATCGCGGCCCTCGAGGCCGAGCTCGGCACCCGCCTCTTCGACCGCATCGGCCGGCGCACCCAGCTGACCGAGGCCGGCCGGGTGCTGCGCGCGCGCGCCCACACGATCCTGCGCGAGCTCGACGACGTGAAGCGCTCGATCGTGAATCTCTCGGGCGCCGTCGCCGGCGAGCTGCGGCTGGCCACGAGCCATCACATCGGGCTGCATCGCCTGCCCGGGCCGCTCAAGCGCTTTCACGACACCCACCCCGAGGTGCGGCTCGACCTGCGCTTCATGGACTCGGAGCAGGCCTGCGCCGCCGTGGCCCGCGGCGAGATCGAGCTCGCCATCGTGACCCTGCCGCCGGCGCCGTTGCCGCGGTTGCGCGGCGCCGCGGTCTGGGACGACCCGCTGGACATCGTGGTCGGCCCCACGCACCCCCTGGCGAACCGCCTCGATCTCCAGGCCAAGGCGCTGCTCGATTACCCCGCCATCTTGCCCGGGCCCGGAACCTACACCCGCGAAATCATCTTGAAGGCGTTCGGGCCGCTGCGCGACAAGATCCGGATCGGCATGGCCACGAATTATATGGAGGTGCTGAAAATGCTCGTCGCCATCGGCCTCGGCTGGAGCGCGCTCCCGCGCACCATGGTTGACGCCAGCCTGAAAGTGATCCAGATTAAAAAAATGAGCATCCGGCGCAACCTTGGCATCGTCACGCACGAGGGCCGGACCCTGTCCAACGCCGCCCGGGAACTGATCCGGATCGTCCGGGAATCCGCATGACCTTCATGGAGCTGTGGACACGCCTCGAGGACCGTCTTGGTTACCACCAGGCGCCGGTGAATCCGCGCGCCACCGGCCTCAGGGATCTCTTCGAGTGCAGCCCGCTGCATCCCGAGCTGATGACGCGCCTGGCGCGTGACATCTATGCGCGCAACTCCTGCCGCGGGCTGACCGACGCGGTCCGCCGGACCGAGACGCTCGACGCCCTGGGTCCGATCAGGCGCGAGTTCCTGCGCGCGGCCGGCGCCGATGTGGATGTGCACCGGCTGTTGGAGGATCTGTGCGTGATCGTGTCCGACGCCTTCGCCGTCGGCGCCCGGGACGACGCCGCGCCGGCCAGCG
>MFSY01000060.1:9053-16830 GCA_001785175.1 Candidatus Muproteobacteria bacterium RIFCSPHIGHO2_01_FULL_65_16
GGCGGCGACGCCGTAAGTGACGAGCGGGCCGAGCGTGTCCCAGAAATAGCCGCTGTAGAAACTTCCCACCGCGCCGCCGGCGCCAAAGCCGGCGGTGCTGTAAACCGACTGGCCGCGGTGCTGGTGATGGCCGGTGAAGAACCGGTAGACCAGCTGCATGCCGGCGGCGTGAAACGCGCCGAAGGTCACGGCATGCAGCGTCTGCGCCGCGACCAGCACGGCCAGGCTCGCGGGGAAGAATCCGATCAGCAGCCAGCGCGCCGCGGCGAACAGGAAACTCGCGAGCAGCACCTCGCGCAGACCGATGTGGCGCAGGATGCGGGGCATGGCCAGGAACACCCCGATCTCGCACAGCACCGCCAGCGCCCACAGCAAGCCGATCAGCGCCTTCGAATAACCGTGGTCCTCGAGATAGATCGTGTAGAAGGTGTAGTACGGCCCGTGGCTCACCTGCATCAGGAAGCAGGCCAGCAGGAAGGCGAATATCTCCGGGCGCAGGATCAGCCGGATGAACGACGTCGGGTGCTCCACCCGTCCGCGGGCCTCGGATTCCGGCAGCGTCAGGCTGAAGAGCCAGATGCCGAGCATCAGCACGAGCAGGACCAGCGGCACCAGGCGCGGGCCGCGCGCGTCAATGACCGGACCGAGGGCGAGCACGGCCGCGATGAAGCCGAGCGAGCCCCACAGCCGCACGCGCCCGTAGGCGCCCGGCCGGGCGCCGGTGTGCTGCATGACCAGGACCTCGAGCAGCGGCAGCGAGGCGTGCCAGAAAAAACTGAACAGCAGCATCACCAGCGCGAGCCACCAGAAATCCGCGCCGAGAAGGACGCCGGCGAAAGTCACGGGCGTGAGAAAAGCGGAATAGCGCACGACACGCATGCGATTCTGGCGGTGGTCCGCGAACCACGCCCAGACGTTCGGCGCGACGATGCGCGAGATCATGAGCAGCGCCATGAGATTGCCGATGTCCCGCGCCGTGAAGCCGACGGACTGGAGATAAAGGCCCCAGTAGGGGACCAGCGCTCCGAGCGTGGCGAAGTAAAAGAAATAGAATCCCGAGAGCCGCCAGTAGGGCATAAAATCAGTGGCAAGTTTCAAGTTGCAAGTTTCAAGTTCACAGCGACGAGCGGCAGGCTGTTACCTTCACAATACCCCCGCGCCCTGGGAATCAACACTTGCTACTTGATACTTGCTACTTGCCGCCTGAATTCGATCCCGGAATCGGCGGCGTGGCGGGCGCGACGTCCGCGTTCTGTCCGCGCTGGCGCAGGGCGTGGTCCATGAGCACGATGGCGAGCATGGCCTCGGCGATGGGCGTGGCGCGGATGCCGACGCAGGGGTCGTGGCGGCCGGTGGTGCTGATCTCCGCCGCCGCGCCTTTCACGTTCACGGTGCGCGCCGGCAGGCGGATGCTGGAGGTCGGCTTGAGCGCGATGCTCACCACGATGTCCTGGCCGGTGGAGATGCCGCCGAGGACGCCGCCGGCGTTGTTCGAGCGAAAACCCTGGGGCGTCATTTCGTCGCGATGCTCCGTGCCCTTCTGCTCGACCGCGCGAAAGCCGGCGCCGATCTCGACGCCCTTGACCGCGTTGATGCCCATCATGGCGTGGGCGATGTCGGCGTCGAGCCGATCGAATACCGGCTCGCCCAGGCCCACGGGCACGCCGGCGGCGACGACGCCGATGCGCGCGCCGATGGAGTTGCCCTCCTTGCGCAGCTGATCCATGTAGGCCTCGAGCTCCGGCAGCTTCGCGGCGTCCGGACAGAAGAACGGGTTGCGCCCGACTTCGTCCCAGTCCTTGAGATCGAGCCGGATCGGGCCGAGCTGGACGAGGCAGCCGCGGATCGTCACCCCGTGGCGCTCGCGCAGCCATTTCCTGGCGATCGCCCCGGCGGCCACGCGCATCGCGGTCTCGCGCGCCGAGGCGCGCCCGCCGCCGCGGTAATCGCGGATCCCGTATTTCTGCTGGTAGGTGTAGTCGGCGTGCCCCGGGCGGAAGCGGTCCGCGATCGCGTCATAGTCCTGCGGGCGCTGATCGGTGTTCTGGATCAGCAGCCCGATGGGCGCGCCCGTGGTCTTGCCCTCGAAGACGCCGGCGAGAATCCTGACCTCGTCGGCCTCGCGCCGCTGGCTGGTGTGGCGCGACGTGCCGGGCCGGCGCCGATCCAGGTCCGGCTGGATGTCGGCCTCGGCGAGCGCCATCCCCGGCGGGCAGCCATCCACGATGCCGACCAGGGCCGGGCCGTGCGACTCGCCTGCGGTGGTGACGGTGAAGAGCCTGCCTATGGTGTTGCCGGACATAGGCCGATGTTACCGGCAAAGGCGCACGGGAACAAATCCCGGTCCCGCCGAGCGCGGGGATCTCGAAAAATTGCTGAAGGGATGATTTTCACCGCAGAGACGCGGAGACGCGGAGAAAGAATCCGTTTTTATCTCAATAACTCAATCTGCGCTAATCTGCGAAATCTGCGGATAAAGAAATTTGTTCACCTGGCGCTCTTGGCGTCTTGGCGGTTCAACTTAGAGTTCCACCGCTGGCCCGGCGCGTCAGTAGCGCCCCTGCTCGACCTCGGGCGGCACATACACGCGCTCGGCCGATCTGGAGTAGATCCAGGAGATGCCCACGCCCAGCATCCACGACTCCTTTTTTCTCACTACCGGGCTGTCTTCGAACACGGCGCCGGCGAGGTTGTCATAGCGCACGAACCCGCCGATCCAGTAACCGTTGAAGCGCTTGCTCAGGGCCATGGTGACGCGGCTGCCGTTGTAGCCGCCGCGCGCGTCGTAGGCCGGGCGCGTTGCGGTGGCGTACTCCGGCGCGACCTCATAATAGTAATCGTGGTAGGCCTCGGACGCGTACAGCGGCCCCACGGCGACCCCGAGGTTCCAGCCGCCGCGCGGCCCGATGTTGAACGCGTCGAAATTGAGATGCGGGGAGAACGACCAGCCGATAAAGCGATAATGCGCCAGATCGGTGGCCACGACGGCGTGCAGCGGGAACCGCAGCGACCAGATGTAATCGCTCATGCGGTCGGGCGTGAGCCTGACCTTGAGCGCGGGACCGCCCTCGAGCGTCGGATCTATGTCCTGCATGTCGCTGCGCGCCCCGTCCTCGCTGCTCTCGGCGGGCGGTCCGGCGCTGAGGCTCAGGTCGAGCTTGACGCGATCGGTCTTGAACACGTCCGCGTGCGCCCCCTCCTTGTCCACCATGACGGTCTCGCCGCGATACACCAGGTACGGCAGCGGCAGCACATAGGTGCGCTGCTTGTCCGAGCCGCGATAATCCGGGATGTTGAGCAGCGCGACGCCCATGCCCGCCTCCCATTTCGGCAGCTCCTGGCCCCGGGCCAGGGCGGGAAGGAACAGCAACAGCGCGAACACGAACGCCGGGCGCGGGCGCGTTTTTGCTAGTATTCTTAGAACGTGACGGCGCATGCACCGCTTATAATGCCAGACAAACGAACCGCTTCCCATCGTTCGGACACCATTAAGGGGCGCGCGATGCCGGCAATCCCGACACTGACGCTGATCCGGATCGGCCTCGCCGCGGCGCTGTGGTTTTCCGCCGCGGCCGCGGCCGGCGCGGGCGGCGCGCGCGCGGCGCCGCCCGCGCCGCCGGCCGCGGCCGAGAAATACGCGCGCGGACTGCTGTGGCGCATCGAGGCCGACGGCCCGCAACCGAGCTACCTGTTCGGGACGATACATTCCGCCGACCCGCGCGTCACCGCCCTGCCCGCCGCCGTGCGCGCGGCGTTCGAGCACGCGTCCAGCTTCACCATGGAGACCTTCTTCAGCGGCGCCGGCCTGGTGCGCATGGCCGAGGCGATGTATTTCCCGGACGACCGGACGCTGGACCAACTGCTCGGGCCGGAGGACTACGCCCTGGTCGAGCAGGCTGTGGCGGCGCAGGGCCACCCCACGCGCGGCCTCAACAAGAAGAAACCCTGGGCCGTGGTCATGACGCTGGATGCGCCGCCGCCGGAGTCGCTCCTGTTCCTCGACCTCATGCTCCAGCGCGACGCCGTCCTGGCCGGAAAGCCCAACCACAAGCTGGAGACCATGGAAGAGCAGTTGGCCGTGTTCGACGGCATGCCGCTGGCGGACCAGGTCACGCTGCTCAGGGAATCAGTGCGCGCGCACCACCAGATGCGCGAACAGCACGAGGAGCTGATACGGCTGTACCTCAAGCGCGATCTCGCCGGACTCCTGGCGCTCGTCAACAACAGCAAACCGGCCGACGACCGCGTCTTCCAATCGCTGCTGGACCGGCTGCTGACGCAGCGCAACATCAAGATGGCCGAGCGCATGGCGCCGCGACTGAAGGAAGGCAACGCCTTCATCGCCGTCGGCGCCGGCCACCTGCCGGGTGAGATGGGCCTGCTGCAACTGCTGGAACGGGCCGGTTACCGCCTGACCGCGGTCTACTAACCGTGGCCGCCGCCAAACATTCCAAGCATCCGCGCGGCGCCAGGGACTGGCCCGCCTGGCCGAAGGAGCGGCTGCTGGACCTGCGCCTGCGCGATCTCGACCTGCGCATCGCCGGTACCTGGCTGGAGAAATGCATCGCCCGCCTCGACGCGGAGCTGGCCGCGCGCGGCTTCGCGTTCCGCCCGCACGTGTGGCTCGCGGAAGAATGGTTCTGCCCCGACGGCGTGCCCGGCTTCGCCATTCCGTTCTACCTCGCGCACCCGCGCCTGAAGCGCCTGGAGCAGGAGTTCATGCTCGAGGTCGAGGGCGGCACGGAGGACGAGTGCCTCAAGCTCATGCGTCACGAGACGGCGCACGCGCTCGCCAACGCCTACCGCCTGCACCGCCGGCGCGACTGGCGGCGACACTTCGGCAAATCGAGCCAGAAATATCCGAAGTCCTATCTGCCCCGCCCCTACAGCAAACGCTTCGTGGTCCATCTCGAGAACTGGTACGCGCAGAGCCATCCGGACGAGGACTGGGCCGAGACCTTCTCCGTCTGGCTCCGACCCGACTCCGACTGGCGCGCGCGCTACCGCGGCTGGCCGGCGCTGAAGAAACTCGAGTATGTGGACCGGCTGATGCAGGAGATCGGCGCCAGGCGCCCGCGCGTGAGTACGCGCCGGCAGCAGTCCCCGGCCCGGCGGTCGCGCCTGACCCTGAGAAAATATTACGCGCACAAGCGCCGGCTCTATGGCGCGAAATATCCCGAGTTCCTCGACCGCGACCTGCGCCGGCTCTTTTCCGCCGACCCGGCGCACCGGGGCAACGAGGCCGCCGCGCGTTATCTGCGCCGACACCGCAGCGAGCTCACCGCCGTCGTCTCGCGCTGGACCTCGGAGTACCGCTACCGCATTGACCAGGTGCTGGCGGAGATGATCCGGCGCAGCGACGGGCTCTGGCTGCGCGTCGCCCACGACGACCCGGCGATGAAGCTCGAGGTCGTCGCCTTTCTCACCCGGCTGGTCATGGACTACCTGCACAGCGGACGCTTTCAGGTGAAGCTATGAAAAAACTGCGCGTGATGATGCTCGTGCACTGGAGCCTGGTGCCGCCGGAGGACCTGCGCGACCCCAAGGATCCGCGCATGGAGAAGTACCACACCGAGTACGACGTCAAGACCGCGCTCGAGACGCTCGGCCACGAGGTGCGCATACTCGGCATCCACGACGACATCGCGTCGATCCGCAAGACGGTCGAGGAGTGGCAGCCGCACATCGCCTTCAATCTGCTCGAGGACTTCGCCGGCGTGAGCGCCTTCGACTACTACGTCGTGAGCTTTCTCGAGATGATGCGGCTGCCCTACACCGGCTGCAACCCGCGCGGGCTGCTGCTCGCACGCGACAAGGCGCTGTCGAAGAAGATCCTGGGCTACCACCGCGTCAACGTGCCGGACTTCATGGTCTTCGCGCGCGGGCGCAAGATCGGGCGGCTGCGGCGGCCGAAGTTCCCGCTGATCGTCAAGGCGCGCATGGAGGAAGGCTCGGTCGGCATCGCGCAGTCGTCCTACGTCGAGAACGAACCACAGCTGCGCGAGCGCGTGGCGTTCATCCACGAAAAGATCAAGGATGACGCCATCGCCGAGCAGTACATCGAGGGGCGCGAACTCTACGCCACGATCCTCGGCAACATCAAGCTCGAGGTGCTGCCGCTGCGCGAGCTGGCCTTCAACAAGCCCGAGGCCGGCGCGCCGCGCATGGCGACCTACAAGGTGAAGTGGGACGAGAAGTACCGCGAACGCTGGGGCGTCGAGTACCAGTTCGTGCGCGCCCTCCCGAACGGCGGCGCCGAGCGCATCGAGCGTCTGTGCAAGCGCGTGTACCGGCTGCTCGACATGAGCGGCTACGGGCGCATTGATCTCCGCCTCACCGCGGCCGGCGCGATCTACGTGCTCGAGGCCAATCCCAATCCCGGCATCGCCCGCGACGAGGACTGCGCGCTCTCCGCCGCCAAGGCCGGGCTCGATTACGCGAACTTCATCCAGCGGCTGCTGAACCTGGGGCTGGCGGCGCACCAGGGACAAGAGGAGTCTTGAGGGAGCCTCGAAATATTGCCGAAAGGATGTTCTTCACCGCAGAGGCGCAGAGACGCGGAGAAAGAATCAATTTTTGTCTCAATTACTCTGCGCCTCAGCGTCTCTGCGGTGAGATCTATGCCCTGCCGGTGACACGGAATCTTAGATGTGCCGCCGGGCGTTTTCCGGTACACTGCCGGTGATTTTCACGCCTCTATGCCGCGACCGTCGCCCGAAAAAAACACCGCCTCCACGCCCGACAGCGCGCGCCGCGACCGCCTGGCACGCCTCGAAAGACTGCTCCAAGAACGCATCCTGCTGCTGGACGGGGCCATGGGCACCATGATCCAGGACCACAAGCTCGCCGAACGCGACTATCGCGGCGCGCGCTTCAGGGACTGGACGCACGAGCTCAATGGCAACAACGACCTGCTCACGCTGACGCAGCCGCAGATCATCCGCGACATCCACGCCGCCTACCTCGACGCCGGCGCGGACATCATCGAGACCAACACCTTCAACTCCACCGCCGTCTCCATGGCCGACTACGGCATGGAGGAGCTGGTCTACGAGCTGAACCGCGAGGGCGCGCGCCTGGCGCGCGCCGCGGCCGACGCGCACGAACGCCGGGACCCGACGCGCCCGCGCTACGTCGCCGGCGTCCTCGGGCCCACGAGCAAGCTCGCGGCGCTGTCGCAGGACGTCAACCACCCCGAGGCGCGCGGCATCGCGTTCGACGAGCTGGCGGCGGCCTACACCGAGGCCGTGCGCGGGCTGCTCGACGGCGGCGCCGACCTGCTGCTCGTCGAGACCGTGTTCGACACGCTGATCTGCAAGGCCGCGCTGTACGCGATAGACCGTCACTTCGAGCACCACGGCGTGCGCGTGCCGATCATGATCTCGGGCACGATCACCGACGCCGCCGGGCGCACGCTCACCGGCCAGACGGCCGAGGCGTTCTGGAACTCGGTCGCGCACGCGCGCCCCCTGAGCATCGGCCTGAACTGCGCGCTCGGCGTGACGCAGTTGCGCCAATATATGGAAGAGCTCGCGCGCGTCGCGGACACCGGCGTGAGCAGTCATCCGAACGCCGGCCTGCCCAACGCCTTCGGCGGCTACGACGAGACGCCCGAGTTCATGGCCGGGCACATCCGCGACTGGGCCGAATCCGGCCTGCTCAACATCGTCGGCGGCTGCTGCGGCACGACCCCGGCCCACATCCGGGCGATCGCCGCGGCGGTGCGCGGTCTGCCGCCGCGGCGCCGGCCGCAACCCGAACCGCGGCTGCGGCTCGC
>MFSY01000060.1:16847-20504 GCA_001785175.1 Candidatus Muproteobacteria bacterium RIFCSPHIGHO2_01_FULL_65_16
TTCGCTCTTCGTCAACGTCGGCGAGCGCACCAACGTCGCCGGCTCGGCCGCGTTCAAGAAGCTCATACTCAACGACGAGTACGACAAGGCGCTCGGCGTCGCGCGCCAGCAGGTCGAGGGCGGCGCGCAGATGGTGGACGTCAACATGGACGAGGCCATGCTCGACGGCGCGGCCGCCATGACGCGGTTCCTGCGCCTGATCGCGGGCGAGACCGACATCGCGCGTCTGCCGGTGATGATTGACTCCTCGAAGTGGGAGGTGCTCGAGGCCGGCCTCAAGAACATCCAGGGCCGGCCGGTGGTGAACTCGATCAGCCTCAAGGAGGGCGAGGCGAAGTTTCTCGAGCAGGCGCGCGCGTGCCGACGCTACGGCGCGGCCGTGATCGTCATGGCCTTCGACGAGCAGGGCCAGGCGACGACGCAGGAGCGCATGGTCGAGATCTGCGCCCGCGCCCAGCGGCTGCTCGTGGAACAGGCCGGCTTCGCGCCGCAGGACATCGTCTTCGACCCGAACATTCTCACGGTCGCCACCGGCATCGCCGAGCACAACAACTACGCCGCCGATTTCATCGAGGCGACGCGCGCGCTGCGCCGCCGCTTCCCGCATTCGGCCGTGAGCGGCGGCGTGTCGAACGTCTCGTTCGCCTTCCGCGGCAACAATCCGGTGCGCGAGGCGATCCATTCGGTCTTCCTGTACCACGCGATTCGCGCCGGGCTGAGCATGGGCATCGTCAACGCCGGGGTCCTGCCGGTCTACGAAGACATTCCGCGCGAGTTGCGCGAGCGGGTCGAGGACGTGATCCTCAACCGTCGCCCGGACGCGACCGAGCGGCTGCTCGAGATCGCGCCGAAATACGCCGGCAAGGGCGAGGCCGCCAAGGCGCCGGACCTGGCCTGGCGCCGGGCCCCGGTGGCCGAACGCCTGACGCACGCGCTGGTGCATGGGATTGACGAGTATATCGAGCAGGACACCGAGGAGGCGCGCCGGCAGTTCGCGCGTCCGATCCAGGTGGTCGAGGGCCCGCTCATGACCGGCATGAACACCGTGGGCGATCTCTTCGGCGCCGGCAAGATGTTCCTGCCGCAGGTGGTCAAGAGCGCGCGCGTCATGAAGAAGGCCGTGGCCTGGCTCGTGCCGTTCATCGAGGCCGACAAGGCCGCGGGCGCCAGGGCCAAGGGCAGGATCCTCATGGCCACCGTCAAGGGCGACGTGCACGACATCGGCAAGAACATCGTCGGCGTGGTGCTCGCCTGCAACAACTACGAGGTCATGGATCTCGGCGTGATGGTGCCGGCGGCGCGGATCGTGGAAGAGGCGCGCAACCGCCAGGCCGACATCGTCGGCCTCTCCGGGCTCATCACGCCATCGCTCGACGAGATGGCGCACGTGGCCAGGGAGATGCAGCGCGCGGGGCTCCGGATTCCGCTGCTGATCGGCGGCGCCACGACCTCGCGCGTGCACACGGCCGTCAAGATCGCGCCCAACTACGAAGGTCCGGTGGTGTGGGTCAAGGACGCCTCGCGCGGCGTCGGCGTGGCATCGTCCCTGCTCTCCACCGACCTCGGGACCGAGTTCGTCACGAAGACCAAAGCCGAGTACGACGCCGTGCGCGCGCGCCATCAGGCGAAACAGGCCGGCGTGCGCCTGCTGCCCCTGGCCGCGGCGCGGCGCAACAAGGCGGCGCTCGACTGGACGCGCTACACGCCTCCGGTCCCGCGCCTGCTCGGAATCAAGGTGTTCGAGGACTATCCACTCGCCGAGCTCGCGCGCTACATAGACTGGGGGCCGTTCTTCATCGCCTGGGAGCTGCACGGGCGCTATCCGGATATCCTCAAGGACGAAAAGCTCGGCGCCGAGGCGACCAGGCTCTACAACGACGCCCGGGCGATGCTCGCGCGCATCATCGCGGGTCGGCTCATCCAGGCGCGGGGCGTGATCGGGCTGTTCCCGGCCAACAGCGTCAACGACGACGACATCGAGGTGTACGCCGACGAGTCGCGCGCGCAGGTGCTGACGACCCTGCACACCCTGCGCCAGCAGGACGAAAAACCGGCGGGCAAACCGAACCGGGCGCTGGCGGACTTCATCGCCCCGAAGGAGACGGGGCGCAAGGATTATATCGGCGGCTTCGCCGTCACCGCCGGCCTCGGCGTGGACGAGCTCGCCGACAGTTACAAGGCCGCGCACGACGACTACAACGCGATCCTGGTGAAGGCGCTCGCCGACCGCCTCGCCGAGGCCTTCGCGGAGGCGCTGCACGAGCGCGTCCGCAAGGAGTTCTGGGGCTACGCCGCCGGCGAGCAGCTCGGCAACGAGGCCCTGATCCGCGAGGAGTACAAAGGCATCCGCCCCGCCGCGGGCTACCCCGCCAGCCCGGATCACACCGAGAAGGCGACCCTCTTCAGGCTCATTGACGCAACCGAACACACCAGGGTCAAGCTCACCGAGAGTTTCGCCATGTGGCCGGCGGCGAGCGTGTGCGGGCTTTATTTCTCCCATCCGGAGGCCAGATACTTCGCCGTCGGCGCGCTCGGCCGCGACCAAATCGCCGACTACGCGCGGCGCAAGGGCATGGAGCTGACCGCCGTGGAGCGCTGGCTCGCCCCGAACCTCGGCTACGAGCCGGAGTAACAAACAGATTTTCACCGCAGAGAACGCAGAGGGCGCAGAGAAGAAACAAGAGAGAAAATGGACATGATTAGGGATCAGTCTTGAATGGCACTTAACTTAAGGCCACACAAGTAAAAATCTACGTCATGCCAGCGAAAGCTGGCATCCAGAATCGGCCTATCGGCCGATGTTATTTAAACCCTGGATTCCGGCTCCCGGCTTTAAGCATGCCGGGACAGGTTTCGCCGGAATGACGACGTAAACAGAGGTCCATTCGGATCAGTCTTGAGCCTTGGGGCTTGGGGCTGATAGCCGACAGGATGTAGGGTGGATTAAGTGCAGCGAATCCACCGAATAAATATGATTTTGTTGGGTTCGCCGCTTACGCGACTTAACCCAACCTACATGAGAGGCAATTTTTAGAGGTTCCCTTAACAGGACTTTTCAGGATTTACAGGATTAAGGATCATAGTAGAGAAGAAATCCTGTTAATCCTGTTTTCTAATCCTGTAAATTCTGTCTGATTTTCCTTTTTGTTGGGGGCTCTAAGAAAGCCGCTCGACGCCGTAGACCACCTGCAACGAATGCGCGCCGCCGGGCGCGACGGTCACCACGTCCTCGGCGGCGTTGGCGCTCTCGACGCATACCATGTTGAGATAGCCGTTTTCGCCGAAGTCGCCCATCTTCGCCGCCTTCTCGATCCAGGGATTCCACACCACGGTCGAGCGGCTCCCGCGCTTGGCGATGCGGATGCGCCGCTTGAGGCCCGGGTCTTCGATCAGGCAGTCGGCGCTGGAGTCGAGATAGATGCGATCGGTCTCGGCGCCGATGATGACCGGGCCTTCCTGGCGCTTGCGGCTGCCGTTGTCCATTTTGTCTATGTACGGGCAACCTTCGAGCCCGCGGATTTTCACGTTGCGGATGTCGCTCACCTCGAAATAGGTGTGCAGCGCGTCGCCGATGACGATCGGCTCCTTGCCGGTATTGCGCGTGATGAGATCGAGCGCGAGCGTCCGGCCGACGGTAACCATGAGCGTGACCTCCGA
>MFSY01000060.1:20527-23448 GCA_001785175.1 Candidatus Muproteobacteria bacterium RIFCSPHIGHO2_01_FULL_65_16
TCGTCGCGGTCTCGATCAGGCGGAACGCGAGTCGCGTCGCGCCGCCGGCGAGCGCCTCGGTCTGCACCACTTCCCACGGGACCGTGCGCGCATAGCCGTGGCCGGGGAAGGACGCCTCTTTGGCGTGCGGCCCGAACCACGGCCAGCACACCGGCACGCCGCCGCGGATGGACTTGCCCGGCGCGAACTTGGCGGCGCGGCTGATCCACAGCACCGGCGATTCGCCCCGCGGCGCCCAGGTCATGACATGCGCGCCCTGCAGCGCGATCGTGGCCGCGGCCAGGGAATTGGTCACCTCGGCGACCGTCAGCCCGCCGGGGCCGTCCTTGAATGTCACCTGCCCGGGTATGCCAAAGTCACGGTTAATGGGGTTAACGTCGGCGGCGTTCATGCGGTCTCCAGTTTTTTCTTGTGGCGCAAAGGGGATGAATTTCAAAGAAACCGGGAGCGGCCGGCGCCGCGTCCCGGACAGGAACCGGAATAAATTGTATTTCATCCCGCCCGCGGCGGCGAGGTATAATCGTTCGGCCCCCTGATCTCCAGCGACATGGCATCCTAACACCGTGACGGTCGGCGCACTCTTCCGCGGACTCAAGGAATATCTCACCGGCGGGCGGCTGCGCCTGATCCTGCTCCTGCTGCTGCTCCTGCTGGCGGCGTTCACGCTCTATCTCGACATCACCATCCGCGCGCAGTTCGAGGGCAAGCGCTGGGCGCTGCCGGCGCGGGTGTACGCGCGCCCGCTGGAGCTCTACCCGGGCGCGAAGCTGACGCCGGAGCAACTCGCGGCGGAACTGACGCTGCTGCGCTACCACCAGGTCGCCGCGCCCGAGGAGCCGGGGAGCTACCGGCGCGCGGGCGAGGAATTCGAGCTGCTGACGCGACCGTTCCTGTTCTGGGACGGGAACCAAAACGTCCTGCGGCTGCGCGTCGAGCTCGACGCCGGCCGCGTGCACAAGCTGCGCGATCACAAGACCGGCGCCGCCGTGAATCTCGCGCGCCTCGACCCGCTGCTCATCGGCAGCATCTACCCGGCGCACAACGAGGACCGCGTCCTGGTGCGCCTGAAGGAGGTGCCGCAGGACATCGTCAACGGGCTGGTCGCGGTCGAGGACCGCAAGTTCTTCAGCCACCACGGCGTAGACCCGCGCGGCATGGCGCGCGCCGCGGTCACGATGCTGCGCGGCGGCGCGGTCCAGGGCGGCAGCACCCTCACCCAGCAACTGGTCAAGAATTTCTATCTCAGCTCGGATCGCACCCTGCGCCGCAAGTTCACGGAAATCCTCATGGCGCTGCTGCTCGAATCGCACTACGGCAAGGAGGAGATCCTCGAGACCTACGTCAACGAGATCTATCTCGGCCAGGACGGCAATCGCGCGGTCCACGGCTTCGGGCTCGCGAGCCATTTCTATTTCGGCCAGCCGCTGCCGCGGCTGACGCTGGCGCAGTCGGCGCTGCTGGTGGCGCTGGTCAAGGGTCCGTCGCACTACGATCCGCGACGTTTCCCGCAGCGCGCGCTGGAGCGGCGCAACCTCGTGCTCGCGGAGCTGCACCGGCGCGAGTTCATCTCGCCGCGGCAGCTCGCGGCCGCGCGCGCCGAGCCGCTCGGCGTCACCACCAGGCCGCCGAGCGGCGCCTCGCCCTACCCCGCGTTCCTCGACCTGGTGCACCGCCAGCTGCGCCGCGACTACGACGAGGACGACCTGCGCTCGGAGGGCCTGCAGATCTTCACCACGCTCGACCCGCAGGCGCAGCGCGCCGCCGAGCACGCGCTCACGCGCCGGCTCGCTGAGCTGGAGCGCGCGCGCGGGATGCCGGCGCACACGCTCGAGGGCTCGGTGGTGGTCACGAGCGCGCAGCACGGCGAGGTGCAGGCGGTGGTCGGCGGGCGCGACACGCTGTTCGAGGGCTTCAACCGCGCGCTCGACGCCCAGCGCCCGATCGGCTCGCTGATCAAGCCCGCGGTCTACCTCGCGGCGCTGGAGCGGCCGGATTCCTACACCCTCGCCACGCCGCTGGACGACAGCCGCCTGGTGTGGAAGGAGCGCGGCATCAAGGACTGGGAGCCGAACAACTACGACATGGAATTCCACGGCCGGGTCGCGCTGCACACGGCCCTGGCCAACTCCTACAACGTCGCCACCGCGCGCCTGGGGCTCGATCTCGGCGTGCCGCAGGTCATGGAGACCGTCCAGCGCCTCGGCGTCGAGCGCGAGTTCCCGACCTACGCCTCGAGCCTGCTGGGCACGAGCGAGCTCGCGCCGATCGAGGTGGCGCAGATGTACCAGACGCTGGCGAGCGGCGGATTCCGCTCGCCGCTGCGCGCCATCCGCGAGATCCTCACGGTTGACGGCAAGCCGCTGCAACGCTATCCGCTGGCGGTCGAGCAGGCGGTCGAGCCGGCGCCGGCGTATCTGTTGACGACGGCGCTGCAAGGCGTGGTGCGCGAAGGCACCGGCCAGGGCTTGAGGCAATACGTCGCGCCCGCCGTCGGCGTCGCCGGCAAGACCGGCACCACCGGCGACCTGCGCGACAGTTGGTTCGCCGGCTACACCGGCGACCGCCTGGCGGTGGTCTGGGTCGGCGCCGACGACAACCGCCCGGTCCAGCTCACCGGCTCCACCGGCGCGCTGGTCGTGTGGGGTGATATGATGGCGCAGCTCGACCCCGAGCCGCTGGCGCTGCCGCCGCCGGAAACCATCGAGCGGGTGTGGATAGATCCGAAGACCGGCCGGCGCGCCGCCAAGGACTGTCAGGGGGCGGTGGAGCTGCCGTTCATCCGCGGCTCGGCGCCGAAAGAGAACGCGCCGTGCGCCACGGCCGCGCCGGTCAGAAGCTGGTTCAAGGGGTTATTCGGCGAATGATGCGCTACCGACACCGTTTATGGCTCGGCGTGTTCGCGCTGCTGGCGGGCTGCGTGA
>MFSY01000061.1:0-3730 GCA_001785175.1 Candidatus Muproteobacteria bacterium RIFCSPHIGHO2_01_FULL_65_16
CGCCATACGGGGACCCCAAGAAAACCACACATCTCAGGTCTGTGCTTCTGGTGCCCTTCGGTGTTCGGCGAGCCCTTGGGGCACGATTCAAGCTGATAGCTGATAGCTGATAGCTGATAGCTGATCGCTTATTTTTCTCCGCGCCTCTGCGCCTCTGCGGTGAGCTTTTCTTTATCGCGCTTGGCTCTTAAACAAATCTGCGTAATCTGCGGATAAAGGAAGTAGCCGTCCTCGTAGCTACTCCAAGCGGAAGCCGATCTTGAGCTTGACCTGATAGTGTGCGATCTCGCCGTCCGCGATGTGCCCGCGGATCTCGACCACCTCGAACCAGTTGAGGTGGCGTATGGTCTTGCCGGCGCGCGCGATCGCGTTCCTGATGGCCTGGTCGGTGCTCTCGGTGGACGATCCCACCAGCTCGACGGTTTTGTACACGTGCTCGTTCATGGTTTGTCCCTCCACGGGTGGTTAGGCGGTGTCCGTTGTTGCATCTGCAACCGGCGGCGGGGCCGCCGGGGTCGTCATCCGGCTGATACCATCTGGTGCGTCGGCAGCTCCGGCTGTTCGATCAGATCGAAACCAGCCTGCACGCCGTCCAGGATAAATTGCACGGCCAGCGCCGCGAGCACGATGCCGAGAACGCGGGTGACGACATTGGCGCCGGTCTCACCCAGCACCTTCATAATACGCGCGGCAAAAAGCAGCGATATCAGCGTGACCAGCAGAACAAGAAGCGCCACGGCCAGCACGATTGTCATGATCCGCCAATCTCCGTCATGCCGGCCCACCATCAGCAGGACCGTCGTCAGGGCCCCCGGGCCGGCGATGAGAGGAACGGCGAGCGGAAAAACGGAGATGTCCTTCTTGTGCTCCGCCTCCTTCTGTTCCCGGTCGGTGGTGGAGCGCAACCCGGAGTGGCGCGCGAAGACCATCTCCACCGCGAGCAGGAACAGCAGCGCCCCGCCCGCCATCTGAAACGCGGGCATGCCGATCCCGAGCGCCCGCAACAGGCCGTCGCCGAACAGGGCGAAGACGAGCATGATCATGCCGGCGATGACCGTACCCTTGAGCGCGGTCTTCCGGCGTTCGGCCGGCGTGTCGCCATGGGTGAGCGCGGCGAAAATCGGCGCGAGGCCCACCGGGTCCACGACCACGAACAGGATGATGAAAAAATCCACAAACAGATCGAACATGGCCGGCGGTGCGTCTCCCCGGGAAGATGGAGCCGCTACTTTAGCTCCGGAGCCGGGGATCATCCAGCGGGGAATGAAGCCGCCTTTTCGGGCGAGGTGCAACCACCGCGTCCGGGCAAAAAAATACCGCCGCCCGCAATCACGGCCGCCAGGGAGAGAAGGCGGCCGGCAAGTGGAAGGAGACGGCGGTTTGCCATACCACGGGCAAATGCACAGTGACGTTCGCAGCTTTCCTCGCGCGGGTCATTGATATAGATCAAAATTCAGCGCCGCCCTGCGGCTAGAATGCATTCATTGAGATTGAAATCATCGGCCGCAATCAAACAAGAACGGAGGTAGCTGTCATGACTGTCGGTGAAATCTGCAACCGCGATGTGGTCGTCGTCCGGCGCGATGAACCCGTCACCGAGGCCGCCCGCCGCATGCGCGAACACCACGTGGGCGACCTGGTGGTCGTTGACGAGAAGCCCGGCGGGCGCGTCCCGGTGGGAATCCTGACCGACCGGGATCTGGTGATCGAGGTCATCGCCAAGGGCGTGGACCTGAATGCCGTGACCGTCGGCGACGTGATGAGCAATCAACTGCTGACGGCGGCGGAAGCCGACGACGTCGCGGATACCATCAAGATCATGCGCGCCAAGGGCGTACGCCGGGTGCCGGTCGTCAGCCGCAACAAGACCCTCGCGGGCATACTGGCCGTGGACGACCTGCTCGACCTGTACTCCGAGCAGATCGCCGACCTCACGGCGCTCATCGCGCGCGAACAGAAACGCGAGCGGGAGAAGCGCAAGTAGCGCCGGCTCGCTCAAAACTGTTGGCCCTCCGCCACTTCGCTTGCGGCGCCCTAACTGGATGATGAAAAATGAGTTTTTCATCACCCTGCTAAAAACATTCGGATTGATCCTGCTCATGTCCGGGTCCACCGCCGCCGCGCCGGCGGCCACAGTGGAGCAAAACCTGCGGGCGCATGTGACCAAGCTCGCGGGTGAGATCGGCGAACGAAACATCTGGCGCCCGCGCGCGCTGCGCGGCGCCGCCGACTACATCCGCGCCACGTGGCAGGCGCAGGGCTACCGGGTCGCCGCCCACGAGTACCGCCTCGACAATCAGTCCTGGGCCAACCTCGAGATCGCCCGGCCCGGGAACAGCCGGCCGGCCGAGATCGTGGTGATCGGCGCGCACTACGACACGGTGCCCGGCAGCCCCGGCGCCAACGACAACGGCAGCGGCGTCGCCGCCCTGCTGGAGATCGCGCGCTGCTTCGCGGCGCGCCGGCCGGACCGGAGCGTGCGGTTCGTCGCCTTCGTCAACGAAGAGCCGCCGTTTTTCAGGACCGGACGGATGGGCAGCCGGATCTACGCCGGGGCCGCGCGCGAGCGCGGCGAAGACATCCGCGCCATGCTGTCCCTGGAGACGATCGGCTATTACAGCGATGAGCCCGGCAGCCAGAGCTATCCGCCGCTCTTCGGTCTGTTCTACCCCGGTTATCCCGAGCGCGGGAACTTCGTCGCCTTCGTCTCCAACCTGCGCTCGCGCGCGCTGCTCGAAAAAACCGCAACGGCGTTCCATGCCGCGACCGATTTTCCCGCCGCAGGCATCGCCACCTTCGCCTTCATCCCGGGCGTGGATTGGAGCGATCACGGCTCGTTCTGGCGCCACGGCTACCCCGCGCTCATGGTCACGGACACGGCGCTCTACCGCTATCCCCACTATCACTCGTCGGAGGACACGCCCGACAAGGTGAATTACGGCGCGCTCGCGCGCGTGACCCAGGGCCTGTGCGCCGTGGTCGAGGCGCTCGCGCATGTCGAGTGAAACGTCCGCGGCCCGCAGCTCGCTCTGGCTTATGCCGCCACCCGCCATAGGCGCGCGCCTCGCGGCGCTCATCCAGGACCTGAGCGCGCGCTACGGCACGCCCGCCTTCGAGCCGCACATCACTCTGCTCGGGGGGATCGGCGGTGGGGAAAAGGACATAGCGGCCAGATCGGCGCAGCTGGCCGCGGCGACGCCGCCGCTGCCGCTCCGGCTTACGACCGTGGACCAGCGCGCGGAGTATTTCCAATGCCTGTTCGTCCACGTGGCCGGCACCGACGCCCTCGCCCGGGCGAGCGCCCTGGCGCGAACGCTGTTCGACCGGACGCGGGACCCGGAGTACATGCCGCACCTGAGTCTGATGTACGGCGAGTTCGATCCGGCCGCCAAGGCGGCGATCGTCGCGGAGATCGGCGCGCGGCTCGACGTGGAATTTGTCGCCGATCGCCTCGCCCTGTATGCGACCGGCGACCGGTTGCAGGACTGGCGTGCGATCGGAAATTTCACCCTCGGGCGGCGCGCCGGCGAGGGGTAATCAGGATGCTGAAAAAGTCCATCCTGGACTTTTTCAGCTCGCTTCGCCGCGGCGCGAGCCTGTAGCCCTACTCGCTTCGCTCGTTCGTCTTGTCTTATGACGGGCGGCTCGCTCCATTTTTCAAACACTTGGGTGTTTAAAAAATGGCGGCCCCGGCCGCGCTTCGCGCTCCTGCTGCGCTCGCCGGGCCGGG
>MFSY01000061.1:3769-7613 GCA_001785175.1 Candidatus Muproteobacteria bacterium RIFCSPHIGHO2_01_FULL_65_16
TCCACCGGACCGTCGTCTTGTTCCGTCTCGCCCCTCGACCGCACCGCAGGCTGCGGAAAAACGTTTTTTTCCGCAGCCTGCTAGCCGGAGGCCAGCCGGTGCGCCAGGCGCGTGGTCTCCGGCAGGCGGTATTTGGTCGTGCAGCGCAGCACGTACTCGATGGCGGTTTCGAGGCGCACGCGGTGACCGATGGAGACATACACGGGCTTCACGCCAGCGCGCGTGCGCAGCACCGCGCCGACTATTTCGCTGTCATCGGTCAGCGGCACCCAACTGCCTTTCTCGCTGCCGAGTCGTCCGCGCGGCTCGCCGATGAGGCGTGACTTCGCCACCCCGATGCTCGGAATATCCGTCAACACTCCGAGATGACAGGCAAGCCCAAAGCGGCGCGGATGCGCCAGCCCCTGCCCGTCGCAGAGCAACAGGTCCGGTCTGGTCTTGAGCTTCGCCAGCGCCGCCAGCACCGCCGGAATCTCGCGGAAGGACAGGTAGCCCGGCACATACGGAAACCGCGTCGGCGCGCGCGCCACCGCCTGCGCGCGCAACTCGAGACTCGGAAACTCAAGCACCACCACCGCCGCGCGCGTGACCGCGCCGTCCCGCTCGAACCCGACATCAATCCCGGCGACGGTATGCACCTTCCCGAGCTTGTCTCCGGCGATGACCCGGCCGCGCAGCGCTTCCTGCATCACCTTGGCGGCGGCGACGGTTGTGGGCCAGGAGTTAAGCAGGTTCGTTTTCAAGCGCGTTGCGGCGCCGGGCGAATCCGCGCCGGTAAAATGGCACGCCCTACAATACCGCATGGACGCTCGGGTCGGTACGGCCGCTTGACTCACCGCCCGGCAGGCGTAAGCTGGACTGGCAACATCCCGCCTCACCATGTCGGCCAATCCCACACAGGGAAAGGAGGTTCGTCATGAAGATGACCATAGATATGCCGTTTGTGTCAGGGTGCACGGTCAGTGAATGTGCCTACAACATCAATGACAGTTGTCGCGCGCACGCCATCACGGTCGGTGATGGTGTGCACCCGGGATGCGACACGTTCCTGGGCGCGCCGCGGCACGCAAGAAACAGCAAGCAGTCCGCCGGTGTCGGGGCGTGCAAGGTCACCGGCTGCATGCACAACGAGGACTACGAGTGCGTGGCGGACAGCATCCGCGTCGGCCTCACCGCCGATACCGTTAATTGCCTGACCTACATGGGCCGTTGATCCGGACCTGAAATCGGCGTTGGGGTTCGCCTCGCTCACCCCAACCTACGCGGGCTACAGCAGGAAGCTGTAGCGGGGAGACGTGCGGGCGCCCATCTGCGACGATGACGACGCGCGCAACGATTATTGCGGCGGAATGAATCCACTCGAACATGCCCGGCAGGCCGTTTCTCCGATGGCCCGGGATCGAAGCCATTGTGCCGCCGCAATAATCGGAATGTCATAATGATTTTCGCTATTGACCCGACACGCCTGTGCCGTCACGGACGCCATGAAGCGCCTATCCGGCTTGGCTTCGTTCAAGAACAAGCGTGCCGGGTCAATAGCCGGACAGTAACATCACGGTGCGACCTGAAGGAATTGCTGGCAATCCGGGCGCGAATGCTGTATCGTGCCGCTCGTCGGTGGAGATCAGATATAAATCCTGATCCTGCCGGTTAGGTTCATCGCTCTCTGACCCTCCTTCTGGTTTCAGACTTCCCTCTGGAATTTCAGCAATAAAACGGTTGGCGACTGATGTTTCTGCGCCAGTAGTTTTGTTGCTGCCGTTGCCTTGAATACAGGTAACGACTGCGGCTTTGCTGCATGCGTTTTCGTTATCTGATATTTCAAGGAATCAACGTGACTTTCGAAAAACTGGCTTTACACCCTGCTATTCTCCAAGCGATCGTCGAAAGCGGCTATACCACACCCACGCCGATCCAGGCGCAGGCGATCCCGCAGGCGCTCGCGGGCCATGACCTCATGGCCTCGGCCCAGACCGGCACCGGCAAGACCGCCGCGTTCGTACTGCCGAGTCTACAGCGGTTAAGCACGCCCTCGGCAGTCAGCTCCCGCGGACCGCGGGTGCTGGTACTCACGCCGACGCGCGAGCTCGCCAACCAGGTGACGGATGCCGCCGCGAAATACGGCCGCCACATGCGCTTTCGCATCGGCAGCATCGTCGGCGGCATGCCCTACCCGCCGCAGATGCGGCTGCTGTCGCAGCCGCTCGATATCCTCGTCGCCACACCCGGCCGCCTGCTGGATCATATGGAACGCGGGCGCGTGGATTACTCGCGCCTGGAGGTGTTGGTGCTGGATGAGGCCGACCGCATGCTCGACATGGGCTTCATCCATGCAGTGGAGAAAATCGCCGCCGCCACGCCCAAGGGTCGCCAAACGCTGCTGTTTTCCGCCACCCTCGAAGGCAATGTGGCGAAGCTCGCCGGCCGCCTGCTGAAGAACCCCAAGCGCATCCAGATCGCCACCGCGCAGGAGCGCCACGAGAACATCGAGCAGCGCCTGCACCACGTGGGCGGCGGCGAGCACAAGCGCGAGCTGTTGGCGCACCTGCTGTCCGACAGCGCGATGGATAAGGCGATCGTGTTCACCGCCACCAAGCGCGGCGCCGACCGGCTGGCCAAGGCGCTGCACGCGCAGGGGCATCCGGCCACGGCGCTGCACGGTGACATGAACCAGAACCAGCGTAACCGCGCCGTCCATGGCCTGCGCACCGGCCACGTGCGGCTGCTCGTGGCGACCGACGTCGCCGCGCGCGGGCTGGACGTCAGCGGCATCACCCATGTGATCAACTACGACATGCCGAAGAGTCCGGAAGACTACGTGCACCGCATCGGGCGCACCGGGCGCGCCGGCGCCAAGGGCATCGCGATCTCGTTCGCCGGCCCCGAGGACCGGGGCCAGTTGCGCGACATCGAGCGCTACACCCGCCAGGGCATACCGGTGCACGTGATCGCGGGCCTCGAGCCGAAAGCAGTGTCCGGCAAACCGCAGGCCCAAGACCGGCCGCGGCGGGCGGAACACCACGGCCACCCCCGGCACGAGGCGCGCCGTCACAACGGAAGCGGGAATAAGCCCGCGCACCGTGGCTTCGCCAAGCACCCGGAGCGTGAAGAAACGCGCGGCCGCCCCGCGGCGAGAGACCGGGGGCGAGGCCACATCCGGCGCGGCCGCACCGACGGTCCGTGGCTGGGATAACCCCGGCGCCCGACGCGGCGGAATAGATATTGGACATTGAACACGCAAGGGGTATCATCCGGAACGGATGCTGGCCGACCCCCCCGATTCTGCGACCCGTGAATGTCCAGAAACAGAAGGATCGTTCCGCCCATATCGTCATTAACCACTTAGGAGTGTCCTATGAATATCTTTGTCGGTAATTTGTCCCGTGACGTCACGGAAGAGGACCTGCGGAACGCTTTCAGCGCCTACGGGCAAGTTGAGAAGGCCACGATTCTTAAAGACAAGTTCAGCGGCGAGCCGCGCGGCTTCGGGTTCGTCGAGATGCCGTCCAAGGCCGAGGCCCAGGCGGCGATCAACGGCATGAACCAAAAGGACCTTAAGGGTCGCGCGCTGAACGTGAACGAGGCCCGTCCCAAGACCGAGCGCGCCGGCGGCGGTGGCTTTGGCGGTGGCGGTGGCGGTGGCGGCGGTGGTGGCGGTGGACGCGGTGGTTGGGGTGGTCGCCCGGGTGGTGGCGGTGGACACCGCGGCGGTGGCGGCGGTGGCGGTGGCCGGCGCGGCTGGTAAGCGCCTAACAGGTTGCTGAAAAAGTCCATCCAGGACTTTTTCAGCCACGCAAAGCAAAAATGTCATTTTTGCTTTACTTCATTTTTCAAACACATGGGT
>MFSY01000062.1:0-1932 GCA_001785175.1 Candidatus Muproteobacteria bacterium RIFCSPHIGHO2_01_FULL_65_16
AAGATCAGGCGCGGACATCCTGTCCGCGCCCCCTTCGGGGCGCTCTCCCAAAGCCCTGCGGTGCTCGGGTTTGCGCCATACGGGGACCCCAAGAAACCACACACCTCAGGTCTGTGCTTCCGTTGCCCTTGGTGTTCCGAAGCCCCTGGGGCACGATTCAAGCTGACCGCTGATAGCTTGTTCAGCTGATAGCTTATTTTCTCCGCGCCTCTGCGCCTCTGCGGTGAAAATCATGCTTTAGCTGATAGCTGATCGCTCACTTAGCTGATAGCTTATTCTCTCCGTGCCCTCTGTGCTCTCTGTGGTGAAATCTATTTCAAATTCATCAAGTACTTTTCCGCATCCAGCGCCGCCATGCAGCCGGTGCCGGCGGAGGTGATCGCCTGGCGGTAGACGTGGTCCTGCACGTCGCCCGCGGCGAACACGCCGGGGATGCTGGTGGCGGTGGCGGCGCCGTCGGTGCCGCCCCGGGTCTTGATGTAGCCGTTCGCCATCTCCAGTTGCCCGGCGAAGATCGCCGTGTTCGGCGCGTGGCCGATGGCGATGAACACGCCGTGCAGGGAAAGCTCCTTGGCCTTGCCGCTCTTGTCCCTGAGGCGCACACCGGTGACGCCGCTCTTGTCGCCGAGGATCTCGTCCAACTCGGAGTTCCATTCGACCGCGACATTCCCACCCTTCGTTTTCGCCAGCAGCTGGTCCACCAGGATCGCCTCGGCCCGGAGCTTGTCGCGCCGGTGCACGAGCGTGACCTGGGCGGCGATGTTGGCGAGATAGAGCGCCTCTTCCACGGCGGTGTTGCCGCCGCCGATCACGGCCACCTTCCGGCCCTTGTAGAAAAAGCCGTCGCAGGTGGCGCAGGCGGAGACGCCCTTGCCCTTGTATTTCTCCTCCGACGGCAGGCCGAGGTATCTGGCCGACGCCCCGGTGGCGATGACGAGGGCGTCGCAGGTGTAGGCGCCGTTGTCGCCCGTGAGCCGGAACGGCCGTGACTTAAGATCGGCGCTGTGGATGTGATCGAATATAATCTCGGTCTTGAAGCGCTCGGCGTGGCGGCGCATGCGCTCCATGAGATCGGGCCCTTGCAGGCCCTCGACGTCGCCGGGCCAGTTGTCCACGTCGGTGGTGGTCGTGAGCTGGCCGCCCTGCTCGAGGCCGGTGATCAAAACCGGTTTCAGGTTGGCGCGCGCGGCGTAGATCGCGGCGGTGTAGCCGGCCGGACCGGAACCGAGGATCAGCAGGCGGGAGTGTCTGACTTCAGGCATTGGGTTGTGGCTCCGTGCCGCCTTGTGCGGCATATTTTGGACGCGAATCGGCGTAATGTTACGGCATTGATCCGGACCGGGCAAAGGAGAACGTATGCGCATCGGCATCCCGAAAGAGATAAAACCAAAGGAAGGGCGCGTGGCCCTGATACCGCCCGCGGTCGGCGAGCTCGTCACGCAGGGGCACGCGGTGCTCATCCAGTCCGGCGCCGGCCTCGGCAGCGGCTATCCCGACCAGGACTACCGCCAGGCGGGGGCGGAGATCGTGGCGGACGCGGCCGCGCTGTACGGCCGCGCGCAACTGGTGCTCAAGGTCAAGGAGCCGGTCGCGGAGGAATACGCGCTGCTGCGCCCGGACCACATCCTGTTTTCCTATCTGCACCTCGCGGCCAATCCCGGGCTGGCGCGCGCGCTGAAAGAGAAGGGGCTCACGGCCGTCGCCTTCGAGACGGTGACGCAGAACGGGCGGCTGCCGCTGCTCGCGCCGATGAGTGACATCGCCGGCCGGCTCGCGGTGCAGATCGGCGCCACGCTGCTGCACGCTCACAACGGCGGGCGCGGCATCCTGCTCGGCGGCATGCCGTCCGGCGAGCGCGGCCGGGTGGCGATCCTCGGCGCCGGTTCGGCCGGCGGCAACGCCGCCGCGCTCGCCGCCGCCGCCGGCGCGCAG
>MFSY01000062.1:2005-3081 GCA_001785175.1 Candidatus Muproteobacteria bacterium RIFCSPHIGHO2_01_FULL_65_16
TTATCCCGCGCTCGTCGAGCGCGCCGTGACCGACGCCGATCTTCTGATCGGCGCGGTGCTGCTCCCCGGCGCCCGCGCGCCCAGGCTCGTGAGCGCGGAGCAGGTCGGCCGCATGCGGCCCGGCAGCGTGGTCGTGGACATCTCCGTGGATCAGGGCGGCTGCATCGAGACCACGCGCCCGACGACGTACGAGAATCCGACCTACGTGGTGGACGGCGTGATCCATTTCGCCGTCACCAACATGCCGGCGGCGGTTCCGCGCACCGCCGCGCAGGCCATGTCCGCGGCGCTGACGCCGTTCGTGCTGCGCCTGGCCGCGCCGGACGGATTGTCGGACCCGGCCCTCGAGGGCGGCATAAACGTGGCCCGGGGCCGGATCGCGCATCCGGCCGTGGCCGCGTCCTTGGGAGAACGCTGACGGGCTTGGCTTGGGCGCGGCAAAAGAGGAAAATGGCCGTGTATGCAGCAATATATAAGGTAGGTTGTGAGCCAGGCCACCTGGAAGAAGACCGCCACACCGCTGACACCGCGTCTCATCCGCCTGCTGCGTGAGGCGGCGCTGTACATTCTCGGCGCGGCCGCCCTGTTCCTACTGATTTCGCTCTGGACCTATCAGCCGGCCGATTCGGCCTGGTCCCACCGCGGGCCGACCATCGTCGTGGCCAATGCCGGCGGGCGCGTGGGCGCCTGGTTCGCCGACGCGCTCTACGGCCTGTTCGGTTATGTCGCCTACCTGTTCCCGGTGATGCTCGCCGTAGCCGGCTGGCGCGTGTACCTGCACCGCAAGGACACCGAGCCCGTCGGACTGCGCCAGCGCCTGATCGTGGGCGGCGGGTTCGTGCTGGCGCTGATCGGCGCCTGCGGCCTGGCGAGCATGCACTTCGCCCAGGCCATGACCGGCATGCCGTTTGCGAGCGGGGGCTGGTTCGGCAACGTCATCGGCGCCGGGCTTGCGTCGGCCTTCAATTTCACCGGCGCGACGCTGCTGCTGTTGGCGCTGTTCCTGGCCGGGGTGACGCTGTTCACCGGCCTGTCGTGGCTTCGGATCATGGACGCGGCCGGACGCCTCGGCTTCG
>MFSY01000062.1:3118-14860 GCA_001785175.1 Candidatus Muproteobacteria bacterium RIFCSPHIGHO2_01_FULL_65_16
CGCCCGCCGGCAGCGGCGCGAGACGGTCGAGGTGGAGAAGATGGTTCTGGAGAAGCATCCGGCCCCGCGCATCGAGCCGGTGGTGCCGCGCGCGCCCAGCAGCCGGCGCCTGGAGCGCGAGAAGCAGGTACCGCTGTTCGAGACGCCCGGGGCGAGCGAGCTGCCGCCCCTGTCACTGCTCGATCCCGCCGAGAAGCAGAAGCCGCCGCAGTTCTCCCGGCAATCGCTGGAGAGCATGTCGCGGCTGCTGGAGAAGAAGCTCCTGGATTTCGACATCGAGGCCCAGGTGGTGGCGGTGCATCCCGGCCCGGTGATCACCTCGTTCGAAATCGAGCCGGCCGCCGGCATCAAGGCGTCGCAGATCACCAATCTCGCGCGCGACCTGGCGCGTTCGCTCTCGGTCGTCAGCCTGCGCGTGGTCGAGAACATCCCGGGCAAGACCTGCGTCGGGCTGGAGATCCCGAACGAGGTGCGCGAAACCGTGCGCCTGTCGGAGGTGCTGTCGTCGCAGGCCTACGAGGACTCGCCCACGCCGCTGTCGCTCGCCCTCGGCAAGGACATCAGCGGCAACCCGGCGGTGGTGGACCTGTCCAAGATGCCGCACCTGCTGATCGCCGGCACCACCGGCTCGGGCAAGTCGGTGTGCATCAACTCGCTCATCCTGAGCCTGGTGTACAAATCCACCCCGGAGCAGGTGCGCATGATCATGATTGACCCCAAGATGCTCGAGCTCGCGGTGTACGAAGGCATCCCGCACCTGCTCGCGCCGGTGGTCACGGACATGAAGCAGGCGGCGAACGCCTTCAAGTGGTGCATCGCCGAGATGGAGCGGCGCTATCGGCTCATGGCCGCGCTCGGCGTGCGCAACATCGCCGGCTACAACCGCAAGGTGAAGGAGGCCGCCGACGCCGGCAAGCCCATCGCCGACCCACTCGCCGGCCTGGGCGAGGAGGCGGCGGCGCTCGCGCCGCTGCCGTTCGTCGTCATACTGGTGGACGAGCTGGCCGACCTCATGATGGTCGTGGGCAAGAAGGTCGAGGAGTTGATCGCGCGCCTGGCGCAGAAGGCGCGCGCCGCCGGCCTGCACCTGGTGCTGGCGACGCAGCGTCCGTCGGTGGACGTGATCACCGGGCTGATCAAGGCGAACATCCCGACGCGCATCGCGTTCCAGATGTCGTCGCGCGTGGATTCGCGCACCGTGCTCGACCAGATGGGCGCCGAGCAACTGCTCGGGCAGGGCGACATGCTGTTCCTGCAGCCGGGCTCGGGCGTGCCGACGCGCATCCACGGCGCGTTCGTCGCCGACCACGAGGTGCACAAGGTGGCGGGCGCCTTGAAAAAGAGCGGCGCGCCGATCTACGACGAGCAGATCCTCGAGGGCGAAACCGGAGTAAACGATTACGGAATGTTGGCCGACGGCGAGGGCACGGGCGGCAACGGCGAGGCCGACCCGCTGTACGACGAGGCGCTGCGGATCGTCACCGAGTCGCGGCGCGCCTCGATCTCGGGCGTGCAACGGCGGCTGCGCATCGGCTACAACCGCGCCGCGCGCCTGATCGAGGAGATGGAGCGCGCCGGCGTCGTCGGCCCGCTCCAGTCCAACGGCAGCCGCGAGGTGATCGCGCCGCCGCCGCCGGAATGAAAGCGAGCTGCAAGATGCAAGCGCCAAGCTACAAGCGTGGAAGAAACCGCGCGCAGATGTTCCGGGCGTTGTTGTGCTTGGGGCTTGCAGCTTGCAGCTTGTGGCTATCGTTCGACATCTCCGCCAAGGCTCCAGACGCGACCGACAGCCTGCGGCGCTTTTTCAGCGAGGTGCACAGCTTCAGCGCCCGATTCAACCAGGTCGTGCTGGACGAGTCGCTCAACACGATCCAGGAATCATCCGGCACGCTCTGGATCGAGCGCCCGAACAAGTTCCGCTGGGATTATGACGCGCCCTTCAAGCAGCAGATCGTCAGCGACGGCAAGAACATCTGGGTCTACGACCAGGAACTGCGGCAGGTGACGGTGCGCGCGCTTACCGGCGGACTCGGCGACACGCCCGCGCTCCTGCTTTCCGGGAAGGGCCGGCTCGACGCCGATTTCACCGTCAAGGACATGGGGACGCAGGGCCGGCTCGCCTGGGCGCGGCTGGTTCCGCGGCGCGACGATGGTGGCTTCACCGACGTCCGCGTCGGTTTCGAGCACGGCAAGATGCAGGTGCTGGAGATGGTTGACGGCTTCGGCCAGACGACGCGGGTGTCGCTGCGCGACGCCCGGGAAAACGTCAGGATCGAGCCATCCAAATTCAGCTTCACCCCGCCCAAAGGGGTGGATGTGGTAGGGGAATAGAAGAGGTACAAGTTTCAAGTTACAAGTTTCAAGTTTGTAGCTCGTAGCTTCTAGTCACAATGGAACACACGACAGCCACGATGGAACTGTTCTCGGAGGCGGACGCGAAGCCCTGGCGGCCGCTGGCGGATCGGCTGCGGCCGCAGCGGCTGGAGGACTTCTTCGGCCAGCAGCATCTGCTCGGGCCCGACAAGCCGTTGCGCGCGGCGATCGAGGCCGACATCCTGCACTCGATGATCTTCTGGGGCCCGCCCGGCACCGGCAAGACCACGCTCGCGCGCCTGATCGCGCACCACACGGGCGCGCATTTCATCGGCATCTCGGCCGTGTTCGCCGGGGTCAAGGACATTCGCGCCGCCGTGGACGCGGCCAGACAGGCGCGCGCCGACGGGCGCCCCACGGTCCTGTTCGTGGACGAGGTGCACCGCTTCAACAAGGCGCAGCAGGACGGCTTCCTGCCCTATGTCGAGGACGGCACGCTCACCTTCATCGGCGCGACCACGGAGAATCCGTCGTTCGAGTTGAACAACGCGCTGCTGTCGCGCGCCCGCGTTTATGTGCTGAAGGCCCTGCAGCCGGAGGAAATCCGCCAGGTGCTCGGGCGCGCGCTGGCGGACAAGGTCGCCGGTCTGGGCGCGCGCCGCCATGAGATGCCGGAGGAGGCGCTCGATCTGATCGCCACCGCCGCCGACGGCGACGCCCGACGTGCACTCAACCTGCTTGAGATGGCTTCCGATCTCGCGGAGCAGGGAACGATCGGCGTCGAGCTGGTGCGCGAGGTGATCCGCGAGGGGGTGCGCCGCTTCGACAAGGGCGGCGAGGCGTTCTACGACCAGATCTCGGCGCTGCACAAATCGGTGCGCGGGAGCGACCCGGATGCATCGCTGTACTGGCTCGCGCGCATGCTCGACGGTGGCTGCGACCCGCTGTACATCGCGCGGCGCGTGGTGCGCATGGCCACGGAGGACATCGGCAACGCCGACCCGCGCTGCTTGCAGCTCGCGCTCGACGCCTGGGACGTGCAGGAGCGCCTGGGCAGCCCCGAGGGCGAGCTTGCCATCGCCCAGGCGATTGTCTATCTTGCCTGCGCGCCCAAGAGCAACGCGGCTTACACCGCCTTCGGCGCCGCCATGGAGGACGCCAAGAAGCACGGCTCGCTCGAGGTGCCGCTGCACCTGCGCAACGCGCCGACCAAGCTCATGAAGGAGCTCGGCTACGCCAGGGGCTACCGCTATGCCCACGACGAGCCCGAGGCCTACGCCGCCGGAGAGAATTATTTTCCCGAAAAGCTCGGCGGGCGGCGGTATTATTCGCCGACCGACCGCGGACTCGAGGCCAAGATCGCCGAGCGGCTCGCGCACCTGCGGCGGCTGGACGAACAAGCCGTGCGCGCCGCGGCTGCAACTATAACCGCGGCCAAGAAAGAAAAATAATGGACACCTCGAAAAATTACGAAGGAATGTTTTTCACCGCAGAGGCGCAGAGACGCAGAGAAAAAATCCTTTTTTGCTTCAATAACTCCGCGCCTCCGACCTGTTGCACATTCGACCGCCGGCGTTCCGGCCGGCTGTTTGTATTTGTGTTCCTGGCCTGGGCCGGGCCCGCGCTCGCGGGCGGGCCGGAGGACGGCCTCGCCGCGTATAACGCCGGCGACTACGCCACGGCCCTGCGCCTGTGCCGGCCGCTGGCGGAGCAGGGTGACGCGCAGGCGCAGTACCTGCTCGGGCGCATGCACGAGAAGGGTCGGGGCGTGGACCGGGATTTCAGCGCCGCGGCGCGCTGGTACCGGATGGCGGCCGAGCGCAATCATCACGAAAGCCAGTATCGGCTCGCGGTGGCCTACGCCTACGGCCTGGGCGACCTCGCGCAGGACGACGCGCAGGCCATCGCGTGGCTGCGGCGCTCGGCCGAGGGCGGCTACAAGAAGGCGCAGAAGCGGCTGGCCCAGGCCTATGAAGAGGGCCGATTCGGCCTGCCGCGCGATCCCAAGCTGGCGCAGTACTGGCGCGACCAGGCGAACGCCGCGGAAAAGGCGAGCCGGCCGGCCGCGGCCAAGGCGCCATGATGCATGTCATCGCCATCGGCGTCGGCGGCGCCCTGGGGAGCGTCCTGCGCTACTGGATGTCAACCTGGGTGCATGCGCTGGCCGGGCGCGGGTTCCCGTACGGGACGCTCGCGGTCAATGTGCTCGGATGCCTGGCCATGGGCTTTCTGTTCGTGCTGCTCGTCGAGCGCCTGAGCAACGACACCGTGCTGCGCGCGGGGCTGCTCATCGGGCTGCTCGGCGGATTCACCACCTTCTCTTCGCTCTCGATCGAGACCTTCAGTCTGATCGAGCAGGGCGCGTGGCTCAAGGCGGGCGTCAATACGCTTGCCAGTGTGCTGCTGTGCGTGGGCGCGACCTGGATCGGTGTGATCGCCGGGAGGGCGTTATGAAGCAAAGCGACGTGACCGTAGTGCGCATCTACCTCACCGAGGCCGAGCGGCTCATGAATACGCTGCTCAAGAAGCTGCACGACGAGGAGAAGGTGCGCGGCGTGACGGTCTTCCGCGGGATCAGCGGCTTCGGGCGCTCAGGCGTGGTGCATTCTTCGACGCTACTGGATTTGTCGCTCGACCTGCCGGTGGTGATCGAGTTTTTCGACGAGCCGGCCAAGGTCGCGCGCATCCTGGCGCACCTCAAGGATCTGCTGTCGCCGGGGCACGTCGTGTCATGGCCGGCGAAAGTGAACGAAGGATGAAAATGTAACCGCAGATGAACGCGGATGAAGGCAAAAAACATGTTTATCCGCAGATTGCGCAGATTGGCGCAGATTTTCCCTGCTGCTGAATTACTGAGGAGAACGATAAATAGTGCGCATCCAGACAAGCCCCGGGTCCCTTCTCCCCGCGGGAGAAGGACAGGATGAGGGCCGTTTTTCGCGCTGCTTGGCCCTCACCCCGACCCTCTCGCCCTCACCCTCATTCCCTCTCCCGCAGGGAGAGGGAGGCGAGCCGATGCGCGCTTGGGCGCGCACTCGTTCACTTTGGGAGAAAAGCGACATGCACTATTTGACGACCGGATCAGTAATCTGCGGAAATCTGCGTAATCTGCGGATCATTGGAGTTGTCGGTTCTGGCTTGAGTTTTACTTATCTGCGTTAATCTGCGGTTTCAAAGTCTTAGAAATATTATGCTCGATCCGAAACAGTTACGCACCGATCTCGAAGGCGTCGCCGGGAAACTGGCGCGCCGCGGATACAAGCTCGACACCCAGGCGATCGCGCTGCTCGAGGAGAAGCGCAAGTCGGTGCAGGTGATCGCCCAGCAGTTTCAGGCCGAGCGCAACGCCAAGTCCAAGGCCATCGGCACGGCCAAGGCCAAGGGCGGGGACGTCGCAAGGCTGATGGAGGAGGTGGCGAACATCGGCGCGGCGCTCAAGCAGGCGGAGACGGAGCTGGAGCAGGTCCAGCGCGATATCGAGGAGATCGTGCTCGGCGTCCCGAACCTGCCGCACGCAAGCGTCCCGGACGGGCGCGACGAGGGCGGCAACCGGGAGCTGCGCCGCTGGGGCGAGCCGCGGAAATTCGATTTTGCGGCCAAGGATCACGTGGATCTCGGCGCGGCGCTGGGGATGATGGATTTCGAGGCGGCGGCGAAGATCAGCGGCGCGCGATTCGTGGTCATGCACGGACCGCTCGCGCGCATGCACCGGGCGTTGATCCAGTTCATGCTCGATCTGCATACCCGCGAGCACGGTTATTCAGAGGTCTACACGCCGTATCTCGTCAACGCCGACAGCCTGCGCGGGACCGGGCAGCTGCCCAAGTTCGAGCAGGACCTGTTCGCGCTCAAGGGCGACGAGCATCACTACTATCTGATCCCGACCGCCGAGGTACCGGTCACGAACCTCGTGCGCGACACGATCCTGGAGGCGGCCCGGCTGCCGCTCAAATATGTCTGCCACACCCCGTGCTTCCGCAGCGAGGCCGGATCCTACGGCAAGGACACGCGCGGCATGATCCGCCAGCACCAGTTCGAGAAGGTGGAGCTGGTGCAGATCGTGCGGCCGGAAGATTCATACCAGGCGCTGGAGGATCTGACGGGCCATGCCGAAAAGATTTTGCAGCAACTGGAATTGCCGTATCGGGTGGTGACGCTGTGCACCGGCGACATGGGCTTCGCCGCCGCCAAGACGTATGACATCGAGGTGTGGCTGCCGGGGCAGAACAAATACCGCGAGATATCCTCGTGCAGCAACTTCGAGGACTTCCAGGCGCGGCGCATGCAGGCGCGCTGGCGCAACCCGGCGAGCGGCAAGCCGGAACTGGTGCACACGCTGAACGGCTCCGGCCTCGCGGTCGGACGGACGCTGGTGGCGATCATGGAAAACTGTCAGGAGCGGGACGGCGGCATTCGCGTGCCGGCGGCGTTACAGCCGTACCTGGGCGGCGTGGATACGATCAGGCCCGGCGCGGCGTGAGGATTGGTTGCATTAACGCCAACAAAAAAGGCCCGGACAGGGCCTTTTTTGTTGGCGCGATGGGCGACCTTTGGCTAGTCGTCGTTGCTGAATACGCCCAGCAGGTGCAGCAGGCTGGTGAATAAATTGTAGATCGCCACGTAGAGCGTGACCGTGGCCATAATATAGTTGGTCTCGCCGCCGTGCACGATGGCGCTCGTCTGGTGCAGGATCAGGCCGCACATCAGCAGCACGAACATGGAGGACACGACCAGGGCCAGGGCCGGGAGCGCCAGAAAGATATTCGCGACCGCGGCGATGAACGCGATCAGGATGCCGGCCATGATAAAGCCGCCCATGAAGCTGAAGTCCTTGCGCGTGCTCAGGGCGTACCCGGACAGCCCGAGGAAGATCGTGCCGGTGGCGCCCATGGCGTAGGCCACCAGTTGGCCGCCGTTGCCATAGTGGGTCACGTACAGATTGAGCACCGGGCCCAGGGTGTAGCCCATGAAGCCCGTCAGCGCGAACACCGACAAAATGCCCCAGGCGCTGTTGCGCAGCCAGTTGGTCAGGAACAACAGGGCGAAATAGCCGCCCAGCACCAGCCACACATTCGGCATGGCGGCGTTCGTGGCCATGGCCACCACGGCCGTGGCGGCGCTGAACAGCAGGGTCAGGGACAGCAAAATATAGGTGTTGCGGAGCAGCGAGTTGGTCGCAAGGACCGACTCGCGGGTACGGCTGACGGCTTGCACGTTCTGGTTCATGAATTGCCTTCCTGTTGCTAAAGTTATGGTAAGCCTACTTGGACCGGCGAAATTGTCAACCCTCGCGTGCTCGATGCGGCGGCCTTGACGGAGTTTTTGCCGGGCGATGCAACCAGTTATACTGCCGGGTTGAGGGAGCCTCTAAAAATTCAAAAATGCAGGGTGGATTAAGCGCAGCGAATCCACCGAACAGCGCCAGATAATATGATTTTGTTGGGTTCGCCGCTTACGCGGCTTAACCCAACCTACATGAGAGGCAACTTTTAGAGGTTCCCTTAAATGTCATGCTTGCGACAACGGAGGGGTGGCCGAGCGGTTTAAGGCACCAGTCTTGAAAACTGGCAGGGGCGCAAGTCCCTCGTGGGTTCGAATCCCACCCCCTCCGCCATTTACCCGCGTAGCGGGAAAATGGCTAATCATACAATCATGAGAACCCGAAGGGTTCGACGAGCGGCGCCGGGAGCGCCGCCGAACGCCGGAGCGCAGCGACGGCGGCCCGAAGGGCGCAGTGCAGGGATGCATGGAGTAATCTCACCCCCTCCGCCATCTTCCCGCGCCGCGGGAAAATGGCAAGAACCAGCATTTCTTGGCGACCTTGGCGCCTTGGCGGTTCAGGATCATATTATTCAATTCGACTTGGCGGCGCGCGCGTCTATCTCGCGCAGCAGCCCGCTAAGCCACGGCCCGGACTCGAGCGTGCGCCCGCCGGGCAGAACCACCAAGTAGGGCTTGCCGCTCATTGACGAGCGGCTGCCGATCTTTTCGATGAAAACCTCCGCGGTGACCACGCGGTCGCCGGCCCGTTCCCACTTCATCCGCAGGTGCGCCGCCGCTTCCTGCGCGCTGTGAGCGGTGTCGTTGCGCACGAACACGACGCCGGACGCGGCGACGCGTCCGAGCAGGGTCTCGATGCGCGCCTGCTCGGCCGGCTCGGCGGCCCGCGCGAACGGCGCCAGGCAGAGCAGCGCAACGATGGTCAGCGTCGGCATCCGGCGCATGTTCAGCCCCCGATTTTCTCGACGTTGTTCGCGCCGAACTGTCCACGCAGCGTATCCAGCAGCGCCAGTTCGATCTGGGAGGATTCCAGCGGCACCTTGCCGTCATGCAGCAGTTGGACCGTGGCGTTGCCGTCCTTGTACAGCAGGGTCAGGATGATGGTGTGCTCCGTGTCGTAGAGCAGGCCGCTCACCTTGACCCTGAGTTGGTGCTGCTCCTGCGCCCAGCCCGCGCCCAGAACACTCTTGCCCGGGGGGAGCGGCTCCATCCGCTGCCCGCGCGCGAACTCGCGGATCACGCGGAACGCCTTTTCACGATCCCGCTCCTTGAACTGGATGGTGCTCAGATTTGCCCCATCCGCGGTGAGCGTGGGATTGACCTTGAGCTCGATGGGCACGCTCAGACAGGCGCTCAGGAGCAGCGCCGGGACCAGGAGCGCCAGGCCCCCCGTCTTGGTGATCATGGTTTCTCCTTCATGGGTTTAGGCATGTTTTCCGCCCTACATGCCGACACTAGCCGCGCGGGGGGTGTATTTCAAGCCCGACCTGAAGCCGGGAAATTGTTGTGGATTTTTGCCCGCGACGTGGGTAAAGTAATTGCGTTGCAGTGCACTCTTGTAGTCAGTCCGGAAGCCCTCCAGTTTCTTCGGTAGTGACTCCCGCAATTTCACTTCCAGGAATGAACTGCAAACCATCGCAATTCAACCAAGAGAGAGGTATTTCAGTGATTACAGGAACAGTAAAGTGGTTTAACGACGCCAAGGGCTTCGGCTTCATTACCCCGTCGGACGGCGGCAAGGATGTGTTCGTGCATCACTCCGCCATTCTGGGTAGCGGCTTCAAGACCTTGACCGAGGGACAGCAGGTGAAGTTTGAGCTGCAGCAGGGCCCGAAGGGCCCGTCGGCGGCCAACGTCCAGCCGGCCTGACCATCAGGCACTGCGCAAGCAGGCTTGAAACCAAGACCCCGCCGTACGGCGGGGTCTTTTTTTTAGGTGGTCGAGGATGTGGTCGAGGACGCCGGTTTTCGGCCGCGCGGGCTCCAGATGGACTGCGCCGAAAGCCCGCGGACGTTCAGCTGCTCGGCGCACCGCGCGGCGTACGCGATCACGTCCTTGCGCGACCCGCGCCGGTGGCCGGTGATGGTGGAGCGGCCGCTTTCGAGAACATAGCGGTACCAGTCCTCTCCCGGGCTGCCGTCGGGGGCGTCGGTCTTTTCCACGCGCGCCACCTTGAACGGGCGCGGCATGGCGGGGTGCACGTCCGCGCTCGCGGCCGTCTTGGCTGGTTCGGTAACGTCGGTTGTCGAATGAGTCATGGGCGAATATGCGGCTGGGCCGCGGTTTAGCAACTCCCGGCCCGCGGTGGTTCCCGTGCGCTGGAGGCGGTAAGTGGCGACGCCCAGCGGGCCGCGGCTGATTGCAAGCAGGATCCATTTGCATGGAGGGCCGGTTGCTCCGCGAGCCCGACTACGCCGACAGACGCGCATTATATCACGATCGGCCGCGCTTTTGGGCGGCCAATTGGCGGTTGGCGCGCCTGGCGGAAGATTTCCGTCGCCGTTCTGCGATCCGATGGCTGAGCCGGAGGGCACAAGAGACTCGGATATTCAGCCGCGCCTACCGGAAGGCGGCCAACACCTACCCGCCTTTGTGAGATATGCCTTTTGCGTCGGGAAAGCACCGGTACCGGGACGGTATTCTGGTTATACTTAGCCCAGCCGCGCCCCGACCGGACGTTGCCGCTATATTCCAAACAGGTTGATGTTTCCAGCGCTACATATTGATTTTATTGAATAAAGTTTTATCCTGCCGGTATGGATTTTCTTCCCATATTTCTTGATCTCAAGGGCCGAACCTGCGTCGTGATCGGCGGCGGCGAGGTGGCCGCGCGCAAGGTCGGGTTGTTGCTGGGGGCCGGGGCGCAAGTGCGCGTGTACGCCCCGGCGCTCGGGGAAACCCTGGGGCGGCTCGCGCGCGCAGGAAAGATCGGTCATTTTCCCAGCGACTTCCGCGCCGAGCAGCTCGACGAGGCCGCGCTCGCGATCGCCGCGACCGACGACGATGCGGTGAACCGCGCGGTCCATGAGGCGGCCGGGGCGCGACGCATCCCGGTGAACGTGGTGGATCACCCGGAGCTTTCGAGCTTCATCATGCCGTCCATCATTGATCGCTCGCCGGTGGTGGCGGCGGTTTCCACCGGCGGCGCCTCGCCCGTGCTCGCGCGGCTGATACGCGCGCGCCTCGAGACCCTGATCCCGGCCGGCTTCGGCCGGCTGGCGCAACTGGCGGCAGGCTTTCGCGACCGGGTCAAGGGCCGCATCACGCAGCCGGAGCGGCGGCGCCGCTTCTGGGAGGAGGTGCTCGGCGGGTATATCGCCGAGCTGGTCTATTCCGGCCAGGACGCGGCCGCGCGCGCGGCGCTGCAGAAGAAGCTCGACACCGTGGACAACGGCGCGGCCGTCACCGGCGAGGTCTATCTGGTCGGTGGCGGGCCGGGCGATCCCGAGTTGCTCACGCTGCGCGCGCTGCGGCTCATGCAGCAGGCGGATGTCGTGGTGCATGACCGTCTGGTGTCGCAGGAAGTGCTGAATCTCGTGCGACTCGAGGCGGCGCGCATCTACGCCGGCAAGGAGCGCGACCAGCACACGCTGCCGCAGGAGGACATCAATCAACTCCTGGTGCGCCTGGCGCGCGCGGGTAAGCGGGTGCTGCGGCTGAAAGGCGGCGATCCGTTCATCTTCGGGCGCGGCGGCGAGGAGATAGACACGCTCATGCAGCAGGGTATTCCGTTTCAGGTCGTGCCGGGGATCACCGCCGCCGCCGGCTGCGCCGCCTACGCCGGTATCCCGCTCACGCACCGCGACTACGCCCAGGCGGTGATGTTCGTCGCCGGTCACCTCAAGGACGGGACCATGAACCTCAACTGGAAAGCGCTGGCGCAACCCAGGCAGACGCTCGTGTTCTACATGGGGCTGCACGGCGTGGAGATCATCTGCCGCGAGCTCGCGCGCCACGGCCTGCCGGCGTCCACGCCGGCGGCGCTGGTGCAACAGGGCACGACGCGCCGCCAGCGCGTGCTCACCGGCACACTCGAAACCCTGCCGCGCATCGTCGCGCAGGCGGGCGTGCAGGCGCCGACGCTCATCATCGTGGGCGAGGTAGTGCGGCTGCGCGAGAAGCTGAAGTGGTTCGAGCCGGAAAAAGGCG
>MFSY01000063.1:0-903 GCA_001785175.1 Candidatus Muproteobacteria bacterium RIFCSPHIGHO2_01_FULL_65_16
CGTCCCGGCGCGACGTGGAAATTAGTACGTCCCTGTACAGCACAAAGAACGCAAAGATTTTTCTGTTAACTATCCAATGCTTTTCTTTGCGCCCTTCGCGCCTTTGCGGCAAATAATCATACTTAATCAGCTTCCTTAGCCGCCCTTCTCCTCTTTTTTGATTGCCAGCAGCTCGATCTCGAAGATCAGCGTCTCGTTCGGGCCGATGGTGCCGCCGGCGCCCATGTTGCCGTAGGCGTGCTCGGCCGGGATGAAGACCTGCCACTTGGAGCCTTCCTTCATGAGCGGCAGGATCTCCTGCCAGCCGTGAATGACGCCGTTGACCTGGAACGTGGCCGGTTCGTTGCGCTTGTGGGAGCTGTCGAATTCGGTGCCGTTGACGAGCGTGCCGCGGTAGTGGACCTCGACGGTGTCGGTTTCCTTGGGCTTCTTGCCGTCGCCCTCCTTGAGCACCTGGTACTGGATGCCGCTGGGAAGCACGACAATCCCCTCCTTCTTCTTATTGGCCTCGAGGAACGCCTGCCCGGCCTCCTGGTTCTTCTTCGCCAGCGCCTCGCGCTTCGCCAGATCCTTTTTCTGATAGGCCTGGATCGCGGCCTGCATCTCCTCGGGCTTGAGTCTGGGCTGGGCGCCGGAGAGCGCATCCTGAATCCCCTGGGCCACGGTCCTGGGGTCAACGTCCAGGTTCTGGCGCTTCAGATTCTGACCGACCTGTTGCCCGACGGTGTAGCTGAATTTCTGTTTTTCCGTTTTCAATCCCGCCGGCTCCGCCCCGATGGCGTTCAGCGAAATCAAGGCGGCGGCGAGGCCTAGCAGTAAACCGGTTTTCATTGCTACTCCTTTAATTAAATTAATAGGTGTTGACTGGTATGGGAGCTGGGAAACGTGGCGCCAGGCGTGTAG
>MFSY01000063.1:944-9840 GCA_001785175.1 Candidatus Muproteobacteria bacterium RIFCSPHIGHO2_01_FULL_65_16
CGTTACCACGGCCTTATGTTCGCATATCCCGGCGCGTTCACCAAGCCGGCCCACGCGCGGTGTCAGCCGGGCAGGGCCTCGACCTTGCGGCGCTGCTCCCCGAGCTGGGCGAGCGCGGCCTCGAAGTCCCGCACCCGGCGCTGCTCCTGTTCCACGATCGGCCGCGGCGCGCGCGCGGCGAAGTCGGCGTTGGCGAGCTTGGCCCTGGCCTTGTGCAGTTCCTTCTCGATCTTTTCCATTTCCTTCTTGAGGCGCTCGATCTCGGCCTGCTTGTCGATGAGCGCGCCCAGCGGCACGAGCACCTTCATGTGGCCGACGAGGGCGGTGGCCGATTCCGGCGCGTGCTCGCCCGGCTTCAACCAGGTGAGCGATTCGGTGCGGGCGAGCGCGGCGACGTAGCGGCGATTAGCTTCGAGGTGCCCCTGATCCGCCGCCGTGCCGTCCTGGAACAGCGCGGAAATCAGCTTTCCGGGGGCGATGTCCATCTCGCCGCGGATGTTGCGGACGCCGCTGACGACAGCCATCACCCAGCGCAGCTCCCTGGTCGCCGCGGGGTCAATATTTTCCGGCCGCGAGCGCGGGTAGGGTTGGAGCATGATGGTCGGGCCGCCTGCGCCCGCAAGCGGCGCCACGCGCTGCCAGATCTCCTCGGTGATGAACGGCATCAGCGGGTGCAGCAGCCGCAGCAGCGCCTCGAGCACCTGCACGAGCGTGCGGCGCGTGCCGCGCTTCTGCGCGTCGGTGGCGTTGGCATCGGTCAGCACGACCTTGGACAGCTCCAGATACCAGTCGCAGTACTCGTGCCAGACGAAGCTGTATGCCGCCTGCGACGCGAGGTCGAAGCGGTATTCCTTGAACGCGGTTTCGACCTCGGTAATCACTTCTTGCAGGCGCGAAATTATCCAGCGGTCGGCGACGTTGAGCTCGATATCGCCACCGTGCTGGCCGCTGTCGTGTCCCTCCGTGTTCATGAGCACGTAGCGCGCCGCGTTCCAGAGCTTGTTGCAGAAATTGCGGTAGCCCTCGATACGCCCGAGATCGAATTTGATGTCGCGCCCCTGGGTCGCGAGCGAGGCGAAGGTGAATCTCAATGCGTCGGTGCCGTAGGCCGGGATGCCCTGGGGGAAATGCTTGCGCGTGGCGGCCTCGATCTTTTTCGCCATCTGCGGCTGCATGAGGCCCGCGGTGCGCTTTTGAATCAGCGCGTCGAGGCCGATGCCGTCAATCAAATCCAGCGGGTCGAGGATGTTGCCCTTGGACTTCGACATCTTCTGGCCCTCGGCGTCGCGCACCAGGCCGTGGATGTAGACCTCGCGGAACGGCACGTCGTCCATGAACTTGAGCCCCAGCATGATCATGCGCGCGACCCAGAAGAAGATGATGTCGAAGCCGGTGACGAGCACGCTCGTGGGATAGAAGGTCTTAAGCTCGGGCGTCTGTTTGGGCCAGCCCAGAGTCGAAAACGGCCAGAGCGCCGAGGAGAACCAGGTGTCGAGCACGTCGTTGTCCCGCACCAGCGATACGTCGCGCCCGTGCCTGGCGCGCGCTTTCGCCCGCGCCTCGGCCTCGCCGCGTGCGACGAAGATATCGCCGTCGGCGTCGTACCACGCCGGGATGCGGTGGCCCCACCAGATCTGGCGCGAGACGCACCAGTCCTGGATGTTGCGCATCCATTCGTAATAGGTCTTGGTCCAGTTCTCCGGGACGAATTTGATGCGCCCGTCCTCGACCGCCTTGACGGCTTCCGCGGCGAGCGGACCTACTTTCACGAACCACTGGTCGGTGAGGTAGGGCTCGATCACGCTGCCCGAGCGGTCGCCGCGCGGCACCATGAGCTTGTGGTCCTGTACCTTCTCGAGCAGGCCCGCGGTCTCGAGGTCGTGCACGATCTTCTTGCGCGCGACGTAGCGGTCGAGCTCGTGGTATTTCGAGCCCGGCAGGTTTACCTTGGCGTCAATCGTAAAGATGTTGATCTGCGGCAGATCGTGGCGCCTGCCGACCTCGTAGTCGTTGAAGTCGTGCGCCGGGGTGATCTTCACGCACCCCGAGCCGAATTCCCGGTCCACGTATTCGTCGGCGATGATCGGGATCTGGCGCCCGGTCAGCGGCAGCGCCACCATCTTGCCGACCAGCCTCTGGTAGCGCTCATCGTCCGGGTGCACCGCGACCGCGGTGTCGCCGAGCATGGTCTCGGGGCGCGTGGTGGCGACGACGAGCTGCCCGCCGCCGTCGGCGAGCGGATAGCGGATGTGCCACAGGTGTCCCGCCTCTTCCTCGGAGATCACCTCGAGGTCGGACACCGCCGTGTGCAGCACCGGGTCCCAGTTCACCAGGCGCTTGCCGCGGTAGATCAGCCCTTCCTCGTAGAGCCGCACGAAAACCTCCGTCACCGCGGCCGACAGCCCCTCGTCCATGGTGAAGCGCTCGCGCGACCAGTCGAGCGACGCGCCCATGCGCCGCAGTTGTTTTGTGATCGTGCCGCCCGATTGTTCCTTCCATTGCCACACCCGCCGGACGAACCCCTCGCGCCCGAGGTCGTGGCGTTTCTTGCCCTCGGTCTCGAGCTGGCGCTCGACCACCATCTGGGTGGCGATGCCGGCGTGGTCCGTGCCCGCCTGCCACAGCGTGTTGTCGCCCAGCATGCGGTGGTAGCGGACCAGCGCGTCCATGAGCGTGTCCTGGAACGCGTGACCCATGTGCAGGCTGCCGGTGACGTTCGGCGGCGGGATCATGATGCAGTAGGGCGCGCCCGCGCCCGCGGGCGCGAAGTAGCCCGCTTTCTCCCAGGCCTCGTAGGTCCGCGTCTCGATCGCGTGCGGATCGTAGGACTTGTCGAGGACGCGGTCGGCGATGGTCTCGGTGCGCCCGGTTTGGGGATCTTTGCTCATGGATCGGGAGCCGCCGCTCTTCGGCGCGGCTGATCTAGTGTTTCTTGGCGTCGCCGCCCAGGTATGCCGTCCCTTGCTCCAGCGCCTCCTGCAGCAGCAGTTGCAGGCGATCAATCGTCTTCGGATCGAGCGCGCGCTCGTTGCGCCGGCGCAGCTCGATATTGAGCTTGGCGATCACCTGGATGGCGATCGCGCGCGCGCGATCGGGCGTGGGCAGGTGGGCGATTTCCGCGCCGGGCGGCGGCAGGGCGACGTCTTCCAGCACCGGAATGTTGTCCGGGTCCGGGCCGCGCGGCGGATGCGCCGCCGGCCTGTTATCCGGCGCGTGTGTCTCCGCCGCGGTCGCAGCGGCCGCGAGGATCGCGCCCGGGGTCTCGTCGGTCGGGGCGCCGGTGACGGCCGGGCGGGGCGATTCAACGGCGCTGGCGGGAGTGGATTTGATCCCGGCCGGTGGGGCGGCCTTGGCGGTCGCCGGCGCCGGCGCGTGGTCCGGGGGCGCGCCGTCAAGCGGGAATTCCACCTGCACGCCGCCGCGCGGCGCGCGCGGTTTTTTGTCCCTGGCGGGTTTAACCGTCTCGATCGAGGTCGCGGCGATGGTCGTGAGCTCGTTCGTGACCAGATCCTTGAGCGATTGCAGCACCGCGTCGAGGTCCCCCGCGTCGCGCGGCACGGCTGCGCCCGCGGTCGGCGGCGCCGGCCTATTTTCATATCCGCCCGCCGCCGGCGCGTCGGCGGCGATGAGGTCGTTGCGGATCAGGTCCTGGAGCGACTTCAGCACCTCGTCCAGCGTGTGCTTCTCGGACGGCTTGTGCTTGGGCTTGTGGTCCACCGTGGGCATGGTCGGCTAGAGATTATGCGTGTGCAGCTCGCAGCCGCGCTCGCGGTAGAAGCGGAAGCGCTCGCGCGCCTGGTGTTTGTCCACGTCGCTGTTTCCCACCACCTCGGCGACGCGCTGGAAGCGGGGAAAACACTCCGGCACGCGCGCGGCGAGCGTGATCAGCACGTCCGCGTGCACCGCCGGCGGGTCATCGTGGCCGACGAGGACCGGCAGCTGCGCGTCCGCGGCGTCGGAGTTCAGGGCGTGGGGGATGAAGCTGCCGGCGCTGAAGGTCCACAGCAACTGGTCGAGGCCGCGCGAGTGCTCGGCGTCCGTCGCCAGGATATAGATCCGGTGGCCGAGGCGGAAGGCCTTGTCCGTGAGCCGGCACGCCGCCAGGTTCATGCCGCCGGCGGCGCCGTCTCCAAGCAGGTAGAAATCAATGCGCGTCATCTTCCGCTCCGGCGCCGCCCTTGCCGGCGCGGCCGATCAGTAACTGCGTCAGCAGCGGCACCGGGCGGCCGGTCGCGCCCTTCTCCTTGCCGGTCTTCCAGGCGGTGCCGGCGATGTCGAGGTGCGCCCATTTATATTGCTTGGCGTAGCGCGCCAGAAAACAGGCCCCGGTGATGGCGCCGGCCTCGCGCCCGCCGACGTTGGCCATGTCGGCGAACGGGCTTTCGATCTGCTTCTGGTATTCGTCCCACAGCGGCAGTTGCCAGGCGCGGTCGTAGGTGTATTTTCCGGCGCCGACGATCTCGCGCGCGAGCTGGTCGTTGTTGCTCATCAGGCCGCTCGGGTGGTTGCCCAGGGCGACCACGCACGCCCCGGTGAGCGTGGCGATGTCAATCACCGCCGCGGGCTGGTAGCGCTCGGCGTAGGTGAGGGCGTCGCACAGGATCAGGCGCCCCTCGGCGTCGGTGTTGAGGATCTCGACCGTCTGGCCGGACATGGTGGTGACGACGTCGCCCGGCTTGTTGGCGTCGCCGTCCGGGAGATTTTCCGAGCTCGGGATCAGGCCGACGACGTTGAGCGGCAGTTTCAGCTCGGCCGCGGCCTGGAGCGCGCCGAGCACGGCCGCCGCGCCGCACATGTCGAACTTCATCTCGTCCATGTGGGCGGCCGGCTTGATCGAGATCCCGCCGGCGTCGAAGGTCAGCCCCTTGCCGACCAGGACCACCGGCGGCTCGCCGTCCTTGCCGCCGGAATATTCGAGGATGACGAACTTCGGCGGCTGGCGGCTGCCGCGCGCGACCGAGAGCAGCGCGCGCATGCCGAGCTTCTCCATCTCCTCCTTGTCCAGCACGCTCGCCTTGAGGCCGTGCTGTTTTCCGAGCGCGAGCGCCTGCTCGGCGAGATAGGTCGGCGTGCAGATGTTGCCCGGGAGGTTGCCGAGGTCGCGCGCGAGCTTCACGCCGTCGGCGACCGCCTTGCCCTGCTTGATGGCGAGTTCTCCCGGAGCGAGATCGCTGCGCTTGGGGACGGCCAGGACCACCTTGCGCAGCGCCCGGCGGTTGTTGTCCGGCTTGCTTTTGAGCTGGTCGAAGCGGTACAGCGCGGCCTCGGATACCTCGACCGCCTGGCGCACCTTCCAGGCGATGTCGCGGCCCCTGACCTCGAGCTCGGTCAGGTAGGAGGTGATCTCGGTGGCGCCGATGTCCTTGAGCGCGTTCAGCGCCGTCGCCGTGACCTCGCGGTAGCGCCCCTCGTCGAATTCCTTTTCCTTGCCGCAGCCGACCAGCAGCACGCGCTCGCTCGGCAGGTTGGGGATGTTGTGCAGCAGCAGCGTCTGGCCTTTTTTGCCTTCCAGGTCGCCGCGGCGCAGGATGGCGGCGATGGCGCCGCCGGAGACCGCGTCAATCTGGCCCGCCACGGCCGAGAGCTTGCGCGCCTCGAAGACGCCGGCGATCAGGCAGCCGCTGCGCTGTTTTTCCGGGGTGCCGCTTTTTACGCTGAAATCCATGTCGAACCCGGTTGTGCGCGGCGTCCCGCCGGGGAGAAGATATGGTATATTTTCAAGACATCCATCTCAGGTTCCATTTTCAATTCAAGGCGTTAACGATGCCGGCTCCCGGAAAAAATGGAAATTTCGCGGATTCCGTTCACGGCACCTCCACTGAGCCGCATTTTCCGCTGTTTTCTCGGTTTTTGTCAAAAACCTTTTCGGGGATATCGCGGTGATCATCCATCGCGCCTTTTACCGCGAGGCGGCGCAGGTCACCCTGGCGATCGCGGCCGTGCTCCTGGTGCTGATCCTGCTCATGAGCCTGACCGCGCTGCTGGGGCGCGCGGCCCGGGGCGAATATTCCGAGAGCATCATTCCGCTCATGCTCGGTCTGCAACTGCTGAAAAAGCTCGATCTGCTGCTCGGGCTGGCGCTCTATCTCGGCATCCTGCTGACCCTCGGCCGCTGGTACCGCGACAATGAAATGACGGTGCTCGCCGCGTGCGGCGTCGGCCTGCCGCAGCTGTTGCGGCCGGTGTTCCTGTTCGCGCTGGTATTCGCGCTCGCCGTCGGCGCCGTGTCGCTTTACTTCACCCCGCTCGCGAGCCGGCAGATCGAGAAGGTCAAGAGTGAAAGCCCCCATCGCCAGGAGATCGGCAGCGTCACGCCGGGAACGTTCATGGAGGCGGCGGGGAGCCAGAGCATAATTTACGCCGCCGGCGTCAACCCGGAGAGCGGGCGCCTGGAGAACATCTTCGTCAGCAACCTCAAGCTCGGAAACCAGGCCGTGGTGGTGGCCGGGACGGCCCACGCATTCACCGAGGCCGGGACGGAACACAAGTACCTGGCGCTCCGGAACGGAACCCTCTATGACGGCGCGCCGGGGGAGGCCGACTACCGCATCGTGGATTTCGAGACCCTGAACCTGCGGCTGCGGCCGAAGAAGGCCGCGGCCGCGTCCGTCGGCATCGAGGGCGCGCCGACTTGGCGCCTGTGGGCGCGGACTGACGGCGATCACGCGGCCGAGCTGCACTGGCGCCTCGCCAAGCCGGTGGCCGTATTCGTGCTGGCGGCGTTTGCGCTGGTGCTGGCCTATACCGATCCGCGCCGCGGGCGGCTGACGAATCTGTTCGCCGCCATCCTCGTCTATTTCATTTATTCGAACCTCCTCGGCCTGGGCCAGACGCTGATCAAAAAGGGCGTCGTTCCGCCGGCGCTGGGGCTGTGGTGGGTGCATGTGGGGTTGGCGTTGATCGCGTTCTATCTGTTCGCGCGCCGTAGCGCCAACAAACCCTTGTTGTCGCTGCCGGCGCGCGCCCGATGATGCTAACGCTCCTCGATCGGCACATAGGACGCCGGATCTTCGCCAGCACCCTGCTGGTCCTGGGCGTGCTGCTGGCGCTGTTTGTTTTTTTCACGCTGGTGGACGCCCTCGGGGATTTCGGCAAGGGCGGCTTCGGTCTGTACGAATTGGTCAGGTATGTGATCCTCAGCCAGCCGCGCAAGATTTATGAGCTGTTCCCGATCGCGGTCCTGATCGGGGTGATCATGGGGCTGTCCACGCTCGCGCTCAATTCCGAGCTGATCGCGATGCGCGCCGCGGGAGTGTCGGCGGCGCGCATCGTGGGCGCGGCCATGAAGATCGGGCTGGCGTTCATCGCGGCCGGCGTGTTGCTGGGGGAATTCGTCATGCCGCCGGCCGAGAACCTGGCGCAGCAGGGCCGCGCCCGGGCCCTGGGCGTGGACATGCAGCAGAAGGATTCGGGGCTGTGGCTGCGCGACGGCGAGAGCTTCGTGAACGTCGGCGAGGTGCTGCCGGACCTGAGCCTGCTGCGCATCAACATCTACAGCTTCGAGGGCGCGCGCCTGCGCGCCCAGACCGCCGCGCAGCGGGCGTGGCACGACGGCGAGCGCTGGCGGCTGGAGGGCGTGACCGAAAGCCGGATCGGAGACGACTCCGTGCGGTTGCGCCGCGCCGGAACCTCGGACTGGGCCTCGGTGCTGACGCCGGAGGTGGTCGGCGTTTTCGCCGTCAAACCCGAGGGGCTCTCGGCGTGGCGCCTGCAGCGCTACATCCAGCATTTGCAGCAGAACAACCAGGATGCGCGCCGCTACCGCCTGGCGTTCTGGCAAAAGCTTCTGATGCCGCTCGCCGCCGCCGTCATGGTGCTGCTGGCGGCGCCGTTCGTGTTCCAGCCGTTCCGCGGCGGCGGGATGGGTCAGCGGGTCTTCTTCGGCATCATGCTCGGGCTCGCGTTCGTCATGCTCAGCCGCGGCTTCGGCTATTTCGGTCTGCTTTACGGGCTGCCGCCGCTTGTCGGCGCGGCGGTTCCCCCGGCGCTGTTTTTCTTTCTGGCCCTGTTTCTCCTGCGGCGCGCGACGTGAACGCCCGCGATTCGTGATTCGAAAACCGCGGATTTTTCCTATTTACGAGTCACCAGTCACGAGTAACGGATTCTGATCAACCGCGTCCCCGACAGGCGATCATGCCAGGCGAGTTTTTCACGGTCGTGCAGCACCCAGAGGTAACCCAGGCCCAGGAAGAGCAAGGAGCAAAGGGCGAGCGCGAAGCGTTTCCCAGCGTCGGCCCAGGTGACCCCGGCCCCGTCGCTCCGCGCCAGCCGGATGCGCCAGGCGCGCATCCCCAGCGTCTGGCCGCCGTGGGTCCAGAACCAGCCGAAGAAGAAAAAAACACACGCCAGCAGATAGAGCTGGAACAAATACCGGGACAGGGCGCCCGTTGGCGTTCCGCCGGCGATAAGAAGGTACGGCAGGGCGGCGAAGAACAGCACCGCCGCCAGCAGCAGCGAGTCGTAAAACATTGCCCCCAGCCGCCGCAACAGCCCCGGCGCGCCGGCATTCTCGAACGGCGACACGGTTTTCATGGCGTCATTTTTCGGGTGCGGGGGCGGCGCGACCGGAGAGATTTTTGCACAGCTTTAAAAAAACGCTTTTCTGACAACCACATAAGAAATATCAGAAAACCCATAAAATGGACAAACGACTGTTTTTAAAGGCATTTGTGCAACTGTTTAAAAAATGCTCAATCTAAAACGACAACTGGTTTTCGGCTTGCTGCATCGGCGGCGCCAGTGTTTACGCACAATCTTATCCACAGATTTTGTGAGTAGTTCTGTAATCAAGCGCGCGGATTTTGGCCGGACATGTATGGCCGATTTCCTCCCTATACGTATGCGGCTCGATACGTTAGGCTGGCGACGTTTTGATCCATGTTTGGATTGGTTTTCA
>MFSY01000063.1:9895-13678 GCA_001785175.1 Candidatus Muproteobacteria bacterium RIFCSPHIGHO2_01_FULL_65_16
TCGAAAACTCATATGATTTTCGTTATTGACCCGGCATGTCCGTGCCGTAACCGATGCCACGAGAGCCGCAACCGTCCTGCCTTCGTTCAAGTATAATCGTGCCGGGTCAATAACCCCGCGCGCAACAAGATCCCGCTGGATTTCGAATCATTGTGACCGAATTTTCGCTGCATTTCATCGAGCTGGGGCACTTCGCCGCCACTCTCGCCTTCGCGTGACGGCGTTGCAGGCGCTGGCGCCGCTGGCGGCGCGGCTTGTGGGCGACGATCGCCTGCCGGCCTTGAGCTTTCGCGCCGCGGTCGCGGTTTTTTTGCTCACCAGCATCGGGGCGGCCGCGCTCATCCACGCCTTTGTCGGCGGTAACTTCTCGGTGCTTTATGTCGCGCAGAACTCGAATCTTTCCCTGCCCTTGTTCTACAAGATCGCCGCCCTGTGGGGCGGGCACGAAGGGTCATTGTACCTCTGGGTCTGGATACTCACCCTTTATACGCTGGTCGTGGCCTGGCACGGACGCAAGCGCTATCAGGAGCATCTGCCGCTGATCCTCGCGGTCCAGGGCTGGCTCATGCTGGGTTTCTTCGGCCTGATTCTGTTTTTATCCAATCCGTTCGAGCGGCTGTTTCCCATGCCTCCCGACGGGCGCGACCTCAATCCGCTGCTGCAGGACCCGGGCATGGTGTTCCACCCGCCGCTGCTCTATCTCGGTTATGTCGGGTTTTCGGTGCCGTTCGCCTTCGCCATGACGGCGCTGCTGACGCGCTGGGAGAGCGAGCTCTGGATCGGCCTGGTCCGGCGCTGGGCGCTGATCGCCTGGGGCTTCCTCACCGCCGGCATCATGGTCGGCGGCTGGTGGGCCTATTACGAGCTGGGCTGGGGCGGCTACTGGGGCTGGGACCCGGTGGAGAACGCCTCGTTCATGCCGTGGCTGCTCGGCACGGCGCTCATACACTCCATCACCGTGCAGGACCGGCGGCGCATGCTGCACGACTGGAACATATTTCTCGTCATCAGCACCTTCGCGCTCTCGCTGCTCGGGACCTTTCTCGTGCGCTCGGGGGTGCTGTCATCGGTGCACGCCTTCGCCGTTGATCCGGGGCGCGGCGCGTATATCCTCGGGTTCATGGGCATCGTGCTCGTCGCTTCGTTCGGCATCTTCATGGCGCTCGGGCGCTACCAGCGCGCGCAGGAGGCGGTCACGTCGTTGTTGTCGCGCGAGGCGCTGTTCGTGTGGAACAACGTGGCCTTCACCCTCGCCGGCGCCTGCGTGCTCCTGGGCACGCTCTACCCGCTGGCGCTCGAGGCCCTGAGCGGAGCCAAGATCACCGTCGGGGCGCCGTATTTCAACACCGTGATGGTGCCGATCTTTCTCGCGGTTATCCTGTTGATGGGCGTCGCTCCGCTGGTGCCGTGGCGCAAGGCCAATACCGAACGCCTGAAGCGGCGGCTGCTGCCGCCGGCGGTCCTGGGCCTCGCCGCCGCCGGCCTGATGCTGCTTGTGTTCGGGTGGCGGCACTGGACCGGGCCCGTGGCCGTGGGCCTCGCGGCCTTCACCATGACCGCGCTGCTGACCGATTATCTGCGCGCCGTCGGGCTGCGCCGCACCCAGCATCGGGAAGCGCTCGGCCGCTCCCTGCTCAAGACGGTCGCGGGCAACCGCCGCCATTACGGCGGGATGGTGGTGCATCTCGGGATCGTGGTGATCACGCTCGGGATCGTGGGCTCGGGGCTGTTCCGCGCGGAGATGTCGGTTTCCATGGCCCCGGGGGACGTGCTCGAGATCGCCGGCGAGCGCCTGCGCTTCGAGGGCGTGGCCGAGCGGCGGGGGCCGAATTACGCCGCCGTGCAGGGGCGCTTTACGCTGCTGAACGGCGGCGTCACCGTGACCCCGGAGCGCCGTCTTTATGCGCGCCAGGACATGCCGATGACGGAGTCCGGCATCCATTCGACGCCGTTGCGCGACGTGTACGTGGTGCTGGTCGAGGCCGCCGACGCCGAGCGCTGGGCGGTCCACGCCTACGTGAACCCGCTGGTGCAGTTCATCTGGGCCGGGGGCGCGATCATACTATTGGGCCTGCTGCTGACGCTCAGCCAGCGCCGCCCGCGCGCGGCCGCGAAGGTCGCCGCGGCCGCCGTCGCGCCGGCGAAGTAGGAAATTGGAACCACTGATGAACACGGATAAACACAGATTTTTGTCCCGGCAACAGATTTTTGATCTGTGCTCATCCGTGTTCATCTGTGGTTTCGCCGTGTTGTTTTTCGTTGTCGCTGCGTCGGCGGGCCAGGTCGCCGAGGATCCACTCGAACGGCGGACGCTCGACATCGCCAAGGACCTGCGCTGCGCCGTGTGCCAGAACCAGCCGGTGGCGGAGTCCAATTCCGATCTCGCGCGCGACATGCGCGCGATCATCCGCGAGCAGCTCCAGGCCGGGAAGACGCGCGAGGAGATCATCGCCTACTTCGTCGCGCGCTACGGCGATTTTGTCCTGCTCAAGCCGCCGTATCAGGACGCCGGCGCGGTGCTGTGGATCGCCCCGCTGGCGCTGCTCGTCGCCGCCGGCGTCTCCGCCTTCGTGTTTCTGCGCCGGCGCCTGCGCGCGGCCCTGCCCGAGCCGCCCGGGCTCGCGCGTGAAGACGCCGAGCGCGTGCGCCGTGCGCGCGAAGAAGACGACGCATGATCTGGCTGTTCGGACTGGCGCTGTTAATGCTGGCGGCGAGCGCCTGGTATCTCGCGCGCCTGCCGGCGCGCGCCGCGGCGCCGGTGGGGCGCGAGCGCCATTTTCAATTGCTGGCCTTGCGCGAACGGTTGCTGGCGCAATTGAACGAGCTCGATCAGGACACCGGCGACCGCAGCCTGGACGCCGCCGTCGCCGCGGACGAGCGCCGCCGGCTCGAGGCGGAACTGGCGCACGTGCTGCATGAACTGGACGCCGCCACGGATGCCGCGCCCAAGGGACGGGAAGGACCGGCGCGCCGCAACCGGCTTTGGCCCCCGGCCGTGCTGACCGTGGTTCTGGCGCTGCTCGCGGGCGGTCTGTACACCTTCAACTCCCAGGCGCCGTTGACCTATCTGGCCCCGCCGGACGAGGAGACCCTGATGGCGCGGGAAGGGCGGGAAATGGTCAGGGGCCTGGAGAAACGGCTTTCCCGGGAACCCAACGATTCCGCCGGCTGGGCGCTCCTCGGGCGCTCCTACGCCGTTTTAGGGCGCCTGGAAGAGGCCAAGTCGGCCTATGCCAGGGCCTACCAGTTGGCCCCGGACGATCGCGTGCTGCTGGCGGACTATGCCTGGTTCTTGTACAACCAGGACCCGACCAATACCGAGGGTCTGGTGAGCGAGCTCTACGGCCGCCTCTACCGCCTGGAGCCGCGCAATCCCCATGCCCTGTGGTTTCTCGGCCTCGCCGCCTACCAGAAGGGCGACTATCGGAAGGCGATCGGATACTGGGAGCGCATGCTGAAGCTGGTCCCGCCGCAGGGCAACACGGCGAAAGAGCTGCGCGCGGCGATCGCCAAGGCGCGCGCCATGGCCGCCGGTGGAGGAACGCCAGGTCGGTGAAACTGGCGATCAGCGATCAGCGATCAGCTATCAGCTAAAGCATGATTTTCACCGCAGAGACGCAGAGGCGCGGAGAAAATAAGCTATCAGCTAAAAAATAAGCTATCAGCAATCAGCTATCAGCTATCAGCTATCAGCTATCAGCTATCAGCTATCAGCGGTCAGCTTGAATCATGCCCCCAAGGGCTCGCCGAACACCAAAGGCAACGGAAGCACAGACCTGAGAT
>MFSY01000064.1:0-1687 GCA_001785175.1 Candidatus Muproteobacteria bacterium RIFCSPHIGHO2_01_FULL_65_16
ACGACCGCAACGAGGTCCAGAAACACATCCTGTTCGAGAAGATCACGGCGCGCTTCGGCGGCGATCTCAGTGACCGCGTCATTGGCGTCTGGGGGCTGGCCTTCAAGCCCGGTACCGACGACATACGCGAGGCGCCGGCGGTGGTGTTGCTGCACGAGTTGATCGGCGCCGGCGCGCGCGTCAAGGCGCATGATCCAGTGGCGATGGACGCGGCGCGGCGCGAGTTGCCGGCCGGGTGGTTCCGGGACGGCCGTCTGGTGTTCGCGGCCGATCAGTACGAAGCCATCAAGGGCGCGGACGCCATGGCGCTGGTCACCGAGTGGAAGCCGTTCCGCCACCCCGACTTCGATCGGATCAAGCGCGCCATGAGGCAGCCGATAATTTTCGACGGCCGCAACCAATACGATCCGGCAGTGCTCAGGCGTATGGGTTTCGAGTATAAGGGGATTGGGAGACAATAGGCGCATCCGCCGTGAGACCTGTGTCACTTTCTTTTTGCGCGCGAGTCAATTAAACTAGTTTAATACTGGTTTAAATAATTTCTACGGCTGACGGACATGCGCAAGGAAATCGGAGCATTTGAGGCCAAGACCCAGCTGTCGCGGTTGCTCGAGCGCGTGCGGAAGGGTGAACGTATCACTATCACCAGGCACGGCATGCCGGTGGCGCAGCTCGTTCCTATCCAGAAAACCGCGCCCGCCAGCGTGGCGTCCGCCATCGAGGAGCTTGCGGAGATCAGAAAGCGCACCCGGCACGGCCCGGAAACGCTTCGCCGGCTGCGTGAGGAAGGACGGCGATTTTGAAGAAATTCGTCCTCGATTGCTCGGTGTCGGCCGCGTGGTGCCTCAAGGACGAGCACAGTGAAAAGGCCCATGTCGTTCTTAAGTCGTTGTCAAATGCCGAGGCCGTCGTGCCGTCGCTATGGGCGGTTGAGATGGCCAATGTGCTGCTCATGGCCGAGCGCAAGGGAAGAATCAAGCCCGCGGACGCCGCGCGCGAGGTAGAGCTCATTCTCAAGCTGCCGATAGTAATTGCGCCCGAGGATAATCGAACAACGCTGGAGGACACGCGGAGAATAGGTCGGGATCACGGCTTATCGGCCTACGACGCCTGTTATCTGGCATTGGCGCTACGAACCGGCCTGCCGCTTGCAACTCTTGACAAGCCGCTTACCAAGGCGGCGCGGTCCTGCGGCGTGCAGCTGCTGTGAAAAACCCGATTACATCGCCCGATCGGCGCCTCCTTAGGGAGGGGGGAAAACAATGCGCACTATTTGGTGGCCGGGTCAGTAACCGCTGCGAATGAGAAAGACGAGCGTTACAAAAGCGGTATTCCCCGTCGCCGGCCTGGGCACGCGCTTTCTGCCGGCCACCAAGGCGAGCCCCAAGGAAATGCTGCCGGTGGTGGACAAGCCGCTGATCCAGTATGCGGCCGAGGAGGCCATAGCCGCCGGGATCAACGAGCTGATCTTCGTCACCGGCCGCAACAAGCGCTCGATCGAGGACCATTTCGACAAGGCCTACGAGCTGGAGTCGGAGCTTGCGGCAAAAGGGAAGAAAGATCTTCTCGAGGCGGTGCGGAACGTCGTTCCCAACGGCACCTCGTGCGTATACATCCGCCAGCCCGAGGCGCTGGGGTTGGGCCATGCGGTGTTGTGCGCCAAGCAGGTTGTAGGCGACGATCCATT
>MFSY01000064.1:1713-3501 GCA_001785175.1 Candidatus Muproteobacteria bacterium RIFCSPHIGHO2_01_FULL_65_16
TTCATGCCGCCCCTAACGTCATGCAGCAGATGCTGGGGCTCCATGAACAGCATGGCTGCTCGGTCATCGGCGTGGAGAACGTGGCGCGCGACGAGGTGTCGAGCTACGGTGTCATCCACGGCGCGCCTATCGCCGCCGGCGTTTTCCGTCTCGACGGTATCGTAGAGAAGCCGTCGCCCGCCAGGGCGCCCTCGACGCTCGCCGTCGTCGGTCGTTACATCCTCACGCCACGCATCTTCCGGCTGCTGGAGGCCATCCCCAAGGGGTCCGGGAGCGAGATCCAACTCACCGACGCCATCGCGGCATTGCTCGAGCATGAGCAGGTGTTGGCCTGTGAATTCACCGGCAAGCGCTACGACTGCGGCAGCAAGCTCGGTTACCTGCAGGCCACCGTGGAGTACGCCTTGCGCCACCCCGAGCTTAAACAATCGTTCGGCCATTATCTCCGCAACCTGAAATTCTAGCGTCTTCCGCGCGCCCGCTTTTGGTCACGGGCGCGCGCCACGCAACGCAATGCTCCCACGCACCACAGACTTCCTCGTGATTGGCGGCGGGATTGTCGGCGTGACCGTGGCCGCCGAGCTCAAGCACCGTCATCCACGGAAGCGAGTCACGCTGATCGAGAAGGAGGACGCCCCGGGGCGGCACGCCAGCGGTCGCAACAGCGGGGTGCTGCACGCCGGTTTTTACTATGCGGCCGACAGCCTCAAGGCGCGCTTCACCCGCGACGGCAACCGGCGGCTTACCGAGTATTGTCTCGGCAAACGGCTGCGCATCAACCGCTGCGGCAAGCTGGTCGTCGCGCGCAACGAGGCGGAACTCTCCGGCCTGAGCGAGCTGCTGCGCCGCGGCCGGCAAAACGGCGTCGAGCTGCACGAGATCGGCCTCGAGGAGGCGCAGGCGATCGAGCCGCGCGTCCGGACCCACGAGCGGGCGCTGTGGTCGCCGACCACCGCGACCGTAGACCCCGGCGAGGTGCTGCACGCCCTGGTCGAGGATGCGCGCGTCGCCGGCGTGGAGATTCACACCGGCGCGCGCTTCTGCGCAGTCCGCGGCCGGACTATTGTCACCAGCCGCGGCGCGCTCGCACCCGGCTACGTGATCAACGCCGCCGGTCTGTACGCCGATCGCGTGGCGCACGCCTTCGGTTTTGCGCGCCACTACCGCATCCTCCCGTTCAAGGGGCTTTATCTCTACTCCGAGGAGCCGCCCGGGGCGCTGCGCACCAATATCTACCCGGTGCCCGATCTCGGCAATCCATTCCTGGGGGTGCATTTCACCGTCGGCGTGGACGGGCGCGGCAAGATCGGGCCGACCGCCATCCCCGCCTTCTGGCGCGAACACTATCGCGGTCTGCACGGATTTCGTCCGGCGGAGTTCGTGGAAATCGTATGGCGCGAGCTCACGTTGCTCGTGCGCAACGATTTTCGCTTTCGTGAGCTTGCCTGGGAGGAGCTGCGCAAATACCGCAGGCGGAGGCTCGTGGCGCTCGCCGCAGAGCTCGCGGACGGCGTGCGCCAGGACCAGTTCCGCAGGTGGGGCAGGCCGGGCATCCGTGCTCAGCTCCTGGATATTGTCGAGCGCCGATTGGAGTTCGATTTTCGTTACGAAGGCGACGGCTGGTCGCTGCACGTGCTGAACGCCGTGTCGCCGGCGTTCACCTGCGCCCTGCCATTCGCCGCACACCTGGCCGACGAGATCGAGCGGCGTCTGGGTGGGGCCGGTCACGATTCCGTCAATCGAGGCATGGGGGTATAATGCGGGCGTCCACCTTCGGTCATGCGCTGC
>MFSY01000064.1:3588-13152 GCA_001785175.1 Candidatus Muproteobacteria bacterium RIFCSPHIGHO2_01_FULL_65_16
GTCCCTTCTCCCTGCGGGAGAAGGACAGGATGAGGGCCGTTTTTTTGCGCTGCTTGGCCCTCACCCAGACCAGGGTGAATGAAATCGCGCGCAAGCGCGCTCGGCTCGCTCCCTTCTCCCTCCGGGAGAAGGGATGGGGATGAGGGAGAGGGAGATAAGCGACACACGCTATTTGGCGATCGAATCAGTAACAAGAACAAATTGAACAAGAACAAGACAAGCCCCATCACTCCCGAGCAGGCTTGGGCGGTCCTGCGGCAAGCCGATTGCCTTTATCCCGCCGCGGTCGTCGAAACGGCGCTGGACGGCATGGCCGCGCAAATTGCCGGCGCGCTGCACGCAACCAACCCGCTGGTAGTGTGTGTAATGACCGGCGGCGTCGTGCCGTTCGGCAAGATCCTGCCGCGGCTTCAGTTCCCGTTTCAGATTGACTATGTCCACGCCACCCGCTACGGCAAGCGGCTTGCGGGCGGCCAGCTGCAGTGGCTGGCCGGCCCGCGCGAGGATCCGAAAGACCGGGCGGTGCTGTTGATTGATGACATCCTCGATGAAGGCGCGACGCTGGCCGGGATCGAGGCGCGCTATCGCGCCGAGGGCGCGCGCGCGGTGTACAAGGCGGTGCTGGTGGTCAAGAAACGGCCACGCACCCACGACGTGAAAATAGATTTCGCCGGCCTCGAAGTACCGGACCGATATGTGTTCGGCTACGGCATGGACTACAAAGGCTATCTTCGCAACGCGCCCGGCATCTACGCCGAAGCGGAGGCAAAATGACGGCAGTGGCAATAATCGGCGGCAGCGGCCTGACCAATTTGAAAAATCTCGAGATCACGCGCCGCGAGGTGGTCCGTACGCCCTACGGCGAGCCGTCCGGCCCGATGGTGTACGGCCAGCTGGGCGGACAGGAGGTGGTGTTCCTCCCGCGCCACGGACCCGGTCACACCATCCCCCCGCACGAGATCAACTACCGCGCCAACATCTGGGCGCTCAAGGAGACGGGGGTGAAGAGGGTCATCGCCGTCAACGCCGTGGGCGGGATCACGCCCGATTATCTGATCCCGGGAACGCTTGTTTTCCCCGACCAGATCATTGACTACACCTACGGCCGCGCGCACACCTTTTTCGGCAGCGAGCACAAGAAGGTGACGCACGTGGATTTCACCAGCCCGTATTGCGAGGAGCTGCGGAAGCTGCTGATTGAAGCGGCCCGGCAGGCGAAGCTTCCAGCCGTCATGCACGGCGCCTATGGCGCCACGCAGGGGCCGCGGTTCGAATCGGCGGCCGAGATCGCGCGCATGGAGCGCGACGGCGCCGACATCGTCGGCATGACCGGCATGCCGGAGACGGGACTCGCGCGGGAGCTCGAGCTCTGTTACGCCTCCGTGGCCGTGGTAGTGAACCCCGCTGCGGGCAAGACCAAGGGCGTTATCAGCCTGAAGGAGATCGAAAAAAACCTGGAAACCGGTATGGCGCGAGTGCGTACCTTGCTGGAGCAGGTAATTCCGCGCATCGCGCGGGCGTGAGGTCTATTCTTTTCCGATCTGCACCACTTTCAACAGGATGCCGAATTTCGGGTGATCGAAATAGTTGATCTCCTGTGTCTTGATGCGGCGGTGATCAACGATCCGGTAGGGCTGATCGGACGGGTTGCCGTCCGCGCTCAGGGCGAGATTCACATCCACGTGCAGGAAGCGGCTCAAATAAAATTTCAGCGTCCCGTCCAGCGTGTTGTCACCGCCGCGGATGCGCACAGGCCTGGTCTCGGCCCGGCCCGCCGCGGACAGCCGCCAGCGCCGGTGCGCGAGGACGCGGTGGTTCCCATCTTTTTCCAGGACGCCCGCCATGGTTGCGAACGGCGTCTCTTGCGGCGCCGTGGCGCCGGGGTTGACCGCGCCGGCGACTTCGACGACTTCGGTGCCGGAAGCCTCGCGCGTCCATATTTCGCCGCCCTCAAGGTTCGGCAAGCGGTTTTCAAATACTAGTATCTCGATCTCGTAAACGCCTCCGCCCGACGTCGCCGGCGCGCTCATCGAGGACGAGATCGGCAGCAGCGCCAGAGCCAGAATAATTAAGATGGATTTCATGCGGTCTTTCCCGGCGGTTGTTTTGTTTTTATATTAGACTAGAAGCTATCTCAAAAGCACCCGAAACACAGATGAACGCAGATTAACGAAGAGATAAACGCGGATTTATCGCATCAATTCTTCGTATATCTGCGGTCATTCCTAGCAATAAAAAATCCGCGTTAATCCGCGGATAAAGTATTTTGAAGTAGGTTCTAGTATGTCCGATTTGGCGGGCGAATTCGAGGGATACCGACATGGCCGTGCGGCGGGTGCTGAAAATGGGCGACCCCATGCTGTATCAGCCCGCGGCGCCGGTGGAAAAATTCGACACCGGCGAGCTTGACGGCCTGATCGCCGACCTGTTCGACACCATGGCGGCGCTCAACGGCGTCGGCCTGGCCGCGCCGCAGATCGGCGTCTCCCGGCGCGTGGTGATCTTCGGCGTCGAAGCCAATCCGCGCTATCCGCATGCGGAACCGGTGCCGACGACGGTGCTGATCAATCCGGTGCTGGAGCAGATCGGCGGCGAGATGGAGGAGGGATGGGAGGGATGCCTGAGCGTGCCCGGGCTGCGGGGTCTGGTGAGTCGCTATAAAAACCTGCGCTACACGGGCTTCGATCAGCGCGGCCGGCCCATAGACCGCACCGTCTCCGGGTTCCACGCGCGCGTGGTGCAGCACGAGTGCGATCATCTGGACGGGATTCTGTATCCGATGCGGCTCAAGGACATCCGGTTGCTGGGCTTTGAAGAAGCGTTGTTTCGGGAACTTTAAAGAAGTAGCAAGTAGCAAGTTTCAAGTGGCAAGCAAGACATTAAAGATCTTCCTTTCCTTGCTACTTGCTACTTGCTACTGCTTTTCCGATTTCATAGCACCGAAAAATTTGCGGATCGCCTGAATGCGCGCCGCGGCGTCCGGCATCTCCCCGATTATCCGCAGCCGGTTCGGTCCTTCCAGCCTGTAGGTGCGCGGCGCGGCCTGCAGCAGCCGCAGAATCGCGCCCGGCTCGATATCGGGGCGCTCGACGAACTCAACCCGCACGCCCTTCGGTCCGGCGTCAATCTTTCGTATCCCAAACCCGCCGGCCAGGATCTTCAGCTCGGTCGCCTGGAACAACAGTTGCCCCGGTTCCGGCAGCGGGCCGAAGCGGTCTATGATCTCCTCCCGTAGCTCCTGCAGCGCCTGAAGATCGCCGGCGCCGGCGATGCGCTTGTAGAGCACCAAGCGCATGTGCACATCGGGCACGTGGTCTTCGGGCAGCAGCGCCGGCGCATGCAGTGTGATTTCGGCTCCGGCCGCCGCCGGCGCCTCCCGCCCCGGCTCCCTTCCTTCCTGCAGCGAGCGCACCGCGCGGCCCAGCAGCTCCGAATACAGCGCGAATCCCACCTCGTCAATCTCCCCGCTCTGTTGTTCACCCAGCAGTTCGCCCGCGCCGCGGATCTCGAGATCGTGCGCGGCGAGCATGAATCCGGCTCCCAGTTCCTCCAGCGATTCAATCGCCTCCAGCCGTTTGCGCGCGTCCTCCGTTATCGCCTGCCGCCCCGGGATCAGCATGTAGGCGTAGGCGCGATGGTGCGAGCGCCCGACGCGCCCGCGCAGCTGGTGCAGTTGCGCCAGACCGAGCTTGTCGGCGCGCTCGATGACGATGGTGTTGGCGCTCGGTACGTCAATGCCCGACTCGATGATCGTGGAACACACCAGCACGTTGAAGCGCTGGTGGTAGAAATCGAGCATGACGTGCTCGAGCTCGCGCTCCGGCATCTGCCCGTGGGCGATGCGAATCTCGGCCTCGGGCACGAGCTCCTGCAACTGGCGCGCCGCCTTTTCGATCGTGTGCACCTCGTTGTGCAGGTAATACACCTGGCCGCCGCGCCGGATCTCGCGCAGGCAGGCCTCGCGGATCAGGCTCCGGTCCCACTCGCTGACAAGGGTCTTGACCGACAGCCGTCCCTCCGGGGCCGTGGCGATGATGGATATGTCCCGCAGTCCCGCCAGCCCCATGTTCAGGGTGCGTGGGATCGGCGTCGCCGTCAGCGTCAGGATGTCCACCTCGCTGCGCAGGCGTTTCAGCCGCTCTTTGTGGCGCACGCCGAAGCGGTGTTCCTCGTCAATGATCACCAGGCCCAGATCCTTGAAGCGCACGTCGCCTTGCAGCAGGCGATGGGTGCCGATGACGATATCCACCGCGCCGCGCGCGAGGTCGGCCAGTACCAGCGCCTGTTCGGCCCGCGCGCGGAAGCGCGACAGCAGCTCTATACGCACCGACAGTCCGGCGAAGCGGTCGCGGAAATTCTGGAAATGCTGCAGCGCCAGCAGCGTGGTCGGCGCGAGCACCGCGACCTGTTTATGGTCCTGGGCCGCCAGAAGCGCGGCGCGCATGGCGACCTCGGTCTTGCCGAACCCGACATCGCCGCACACGAGCCGGTCCATGGGCCGGCCGGCCTCCATGTCCTTCAGCACCTCGTCAATCGCGCGCTGCTGGTCGGGCGTCTCCTCGAACGGGAAGGCGTCGGCGAAGGCCTGGTATTGGGCGTCGTGTGCGCGGAAGGCGTGCCCCCGGCGCGCCGCGCGCAGCGCCTGGATTTCCAGCAGCTCGACCGCGGCATCGTGGGCCTTGGCCAGCGCCCGGCGCTTGGCCTTGTCCCAGGCCTCGCCGCCGAGTTTGTGCAGTGGGGCGTGTTCCGGGTCGGTGCCGGTGTAGCGGCTGATCCGGTGCAGCGACATGACCGGCAGATAGAGTTTGTCGCCGCCGGCGTACTCGAGCGCGAGAAATTCATCCGGGCCGTCGCCGACATCCAGGGTCTGCAGGCCGAGATAACGGCCGACGCCGTGGTCCTCGTGCACCACGGGATCGCCGATGCGCACCTCCGCCAGGCTTCGGATCAAAAACTCGGGGTCGCGTTCGCGCGCGGCGCGGCGGCGGCGTTGCAGGGCGCGCTCCCCGTAGAGCTGCGGCTCAGCCACGATCGCCAGCCCGGGATCGCGCAGCACCAGCCCCTTTTCGAGGTTCGCCAGCGCCAGGCCGAGGCGCGCCTCGCCCCGGACAAAGTCGTTCCAGCCGCCGACATCCTCGGCCTGTAGGCCGTTTTCCCTTAACAGCTCGCGCAGGGTTTCGCGCCGCCCGGGCGTTTCTGCGGCGATGAGGACGCGCCCCGGGAAGCCGCACAGGTAATCGAGCAGGGCGCCGTAAGGCCGGTCCGACTTGTGATTTACCGGCAGCAGCGGTGGCGGCAGCGTGTCGAACGCCACGATCCCGCCCGTGGCGGAAACATCCGCGTGCGCCTCGTCCGCCTTGAATCCAATCAGCGTGATTCGCGGCCAGGAACTGCTGCGCTCGCCGAGCTGGTGCGCGGTGAGGAATAACTCTTGCGGCGGCAGCGGCGGACGGTCCCGATCGTGGCGCCGCCAGTCGTAACGCTCTTCGGCTTCGCGCTGAAAATCCCGCGCCGCCTGGTCCACGCCTTCCTCCTGGATGTACAGGGCGCTCCGCGGCAGGTAGTCGAGGAAAAAGGCGACGCGCTCGAAGAACAGCGGCAGGTAATATTCCACGCCCGCCGGGCTCAGGCCCTTGCTGATATCCCGGTAAAGCGGAACCTGTTGCGGGTCGCCCTCGAAGTGCGCGCGGAACGCCTGGCGGAATTGCTGGATCGCCGCCGCATTCAGCGGAAACTCGCGCGCCGGCAGCAGCTGGACGGACGCGAGTTGCGCCCGCGAGCGCTGGGTCTGGGGATCGAACTCGCGGATGGTGTCCACGCGGTCGCCGAACAGGTCAACGCGATAGGGGACCTGCCCGCCCACGGGAAAGAGATCTATCAGTCCGCCGCGCACCGCGAACTCCCCCGGCTCCATCACCTGGGAGACGCTGCGATACGAGGCCTGTGTCAATTGCCGGCGCAGGCCCTCGAGGTTCAGCTCATCGCCCGCGGCCAGGACGAAGCTATGGGCGGCGACGTATTCCCGCGGCGGCAGGCACTGCAACAATGCACCCGCGGTGGTGAGCACGACCCCGCGCGCCAGCGCCGGCAGCCGGTGCAGCACCGCCAGGCGCTGCGAAACGATGTCCGGGTGCGGCGAGAAGACGTCATAAGGCAGACACTCCCAATCCGGAAACTGCAACACGGCGATCCCCGAATCAGCGAGGTAGAAACTGATTTCATCCGCCAGCTGGCGCAGCGACTGGGCGTTGCGCGCCACCACCAGAATCGGGCCCGGGTGTGATTCGGCGGCCGCTGCCACGGCCAGGCCGCAGGCGCTGCCGTAGAGCCGGCTCCAACTCAGAGGCGCGATGTTGCTCTCCGGAGTAACCGGCTTAAGTGGCGAATTTAAAAGACTTTTCTGGATGATTGCGGGTCGGTACTGCATGCCATTGCCTGTCGGGAAAGGCGGCTATTCTACCCCAGTCGGCCCCGGCGGGTTGAGCGGTGAAAATACTTGTCATGCTATGGGGTTATATGCATAATCTAATCCAGTTCGGCAATAGGCTCCAATAAGTAACAACCTCACCTTGCGCAACAACGGAGGAAGGTGCCTCAAGATGTCCAAGCGTCCCCGGTTCAAAGTTGGAGACACTATTTTTTACCCTTCCGCCGGCGTCGGCGTCATCCAGTCCATTGAAGAGATTTACACCGGCGGCGAATTCCGCCCGTGTCTGGTCATCCGCATCCCGGAGACCCGGATGACGGTGAAGGTGCCGCAGGACAACGCCGAGAAGAACGGCATCCGCCCGTTGCTGAACGGGCGGAAGCTCAAAGAGCTGTTCAAGGTGCTCTCCGCCAGCAGCCGCAAGCGCGTCACGGGCGGCAACTGGGCCGAGCGCTGCAAGGAGATCGAGCGCCGCATCAATTCCGGTTCCTGCCTTGAGTTGGGCGAGGTGGTGCGCGACCTGATGCGCTGGAAGCAGCAATCCGGCCTGTCCTTCGAGGAGTCCATGCTGCTCGAGACCGCCAGCGGCTATCTGGCGCGCGAGGTGGCCGCGGTCCAGGGCATCAATACCGACGCCGCCATCGGCCGGATCCGTGATTGCATCGGCGTCGAGAACTGAGCGCCCCACCTTAAACCCCGCCTTCCGTCCTTGACCGCTGAAGCAGGAATCTGGGGCCTCGTGCCGGCGGCGGGGTCTGGCAGCCGCATGCAGGCCGCTCTCCCCAAGCAATACCTGCCGCTGCTCGGTCGTCCTCTCATAGCCCACACCATTGAGCGCCTCTGCGCCCACCCGCTTGTGCGCGGGGTGATCGTCGGGATTTCCCCCCAAGACACCCATTGGGCCGGGTTGCGCCGGGATCTCGCGCGCCAGCCGAAGCTGTTGGGATCCTTCGCCGGCGGCGCGACGCGCGCCGAGACCGTGCGCAACGGCCTGAAGGCGCTGCAAGCGCACACCGAGGCGTCGGACTGGGTGCTGGTGCACGATGCGGTCCGCCCGTGCGTGCGTGTGTCGGATATGGACAAACTGATCAAGAGCGTCGGCGGCACGAGCGACGGCGGCTTGCTTGCCTTGCCGGTGTCCGATACGGTCAAGCGCGCCGACGACAACGGGTGCGTGCGCGAAACCGTCGCGCGCGCCGGATTGTGGCGGGCGTTGACGCCGCAGATGTTCCGGATCGGCAGGCTCCTGGATGCGATCGAGCGGGCGTTGAAAAGCGGCGCCGAAATCACCGACGAGGCCGCGGCGGTCGAGGCCGCCGGCGGCAGGCCGCGCCTGGTCATGGGGCACGCGGATAACATCAAGATCACCGTGCCGGAAGACCTGGCCCTGGCGGAGCTGTTTCTGCGTCGGCAGGAGGGGCGCGCGTGATGCGCATCGGCCACGGTTACGATGTCCACCAATTCGCCGTCGGCCGCGAACTGGTTCTCGGCGGGGTGAAGATACCGCATGCGAAGGGCCTGCTCGGCCATTCCGACGCCGACGCGCTGATCCACGCCGTCTGCGACGCCTGCCTCGGCGCCGCCGCCCTCGGCGACATCGGCCGGCATTTTCCCGACACCGATCCGCGCTACAAGAACATTGACAGTCGCAAATTGCTGCGGCAGGTAATGGATACCGTCATGTTGAAGGGGTGGTGGGTGGCGAACGTGGACTGCACCATCGTCGCCCAGGCGCCGCGCCTCGCCCCATATCTCGACGCCATGGCGGCCAACATCGCCGCGGACCTTGGCGTCGCCGCGGAGCGCGTCAATATCAAGGCCACCACCACCGAGAAGCTCGGCTTCGCCGGCCGCGAAGAAGGCATCGCGGCCCACGCCGTGGTGTTGCTGGAAGGCCGTACGCCGTAGCAAATCGGACAACGCGCATGTGAGGCAAGGATCATGAGGGAACCTCAAATACCTGAAAGCACGATTTTCACCGCAGAGAACGCAGAGCACGCAGAGAAAAATTCGTTTTCGTTTCAATCGCTCCGCGCCTCTGCGCCTCCGCGGTGAACTCGATGTTCGGTCGGTAAAACGGAATTTTTAGAGGTACCCATGAGCTGGAAACACGCGTTTTTTCTTGCGATTGCGGCCGTCACCCTGATCGGTTGGGGCGGCTCCCATGCGGCTCCCGACGCCGGGCCTGGAGCGGGCCTGACCAATCCCGGCTATCACGACAAGCCGGAGTGGTTCAAGAGCTCCTTTCTCGATCTGCGCGATGACGTGAAGGAGGCGGCCGCGGCCGGGCGGCGGGTGCTGCTGTATTTCTATCAGGACGGCTGCTCCTACTGCAAGAAGCTCAACGAGGAAAACTTCGGCCAGCGCGCCATCGCGGACAAGACCAGGCGCTATTTCGACACCATCGTCGTCAATGTATGGGGCGACCGGGAGGTGACGAATATGGACGGCGCGGTCATGGGCGAGAAGAAATTCGCCACCAGCCTCAACGTGAGGTTCACGCCGACGCTGCTGTTCCTCGACGAAAAGGGGAAGGTCGCGCTGCGGGTCAACGGCTACTATCCGCCGGACAAGTTCAGCGCGGCGCTCGATTACGCCGGCCAGCACCGGGAATCGGAAATGAGCTTCCGCGACTACTACGCCGGGCGCGCCCCGGCGCCGGCCAAGGGCGTGCTGCACCAGGACCCGGCCTATGTCCGGCCGCCGTATCGTCTGCGCGATCTGGTCCAGCGCTCGCCGCGGCCGCTGCTCGTGCTGTTCGAGCAGAAGCAGTGCGGGCAGTGCGACGAGCTGCACCTGGATATCTTCAAGCGCCCGGAGACACGACGCGAGCTCGAAAGACTGAACATCGCCCTGTTCGACATGTGGTCGGGCGACCCGGTACAGACGCCCGCGGGCGCGGAGACGACGGTTGAGCGCTGGGCGCGCGCGCTCGACGTCAAACACGCGCCGACCATGGTCTTCTTCGACGCCGGCGGCAGGGAGGTTTTTCGCGCCGAGGCCTATTACAAGGCGTTCCATGTCCAGTCCATCCTCGACTACGTGGCCTCCGGCGCCTACCGCAGGCAAGATTTTCAGCGCTTCGTCCAGGCGCGCGCCGAACGGCTGCGCGCCCAGGGTGTGCGCATAGATTTGAT
>MFSY01000065.1:0-799 GCA_001785175.1 Candidatus Muproteobacteria bacterium RIFCSPHIGHO2_01_FULL_65_16
AACCACACACTCAGATCTGTGCTTCCGTTGCCTTTGGTGTTCGGCGAGCCCTTGGGGGCACGGTTCAAGCTGACCGCTGATAGCTGATAGCTGATCGCTCATTTAGCTGACCGCTAATCGCTAATTGCTAATTGCTAATCGCTGCCCGCTGATAGCTAGAACCTGTCTCAAAATGGTTTCAATGTAGGTTGGGTTAGGCGCGAAGCGCCGTAACCCAACGATTTGTTGGGTTTCGCTTCGCTCAACCCAACCTACTTGGGCTTTTATCTGTGTTCATCCGTGTTCATCTGTGGTTCCAGCTTCCTTCATTTCTTATCCGCGTTCATCCGCGGTTTCGTCGTTGCCTTTCTCCGCGCCTCTGCGGTGAAATCTCAGCGACCTTCCTTCTTCATCTTCGCCAGCCGCGCCTCGGCCGATTTGGCCGCGGTGGTGCCGGGGTGGCGGGCGATCACCTGATTCAGCGCCGCGCGCGCCTTGACCCAGGCGCCGAGCTCGTAGTGGCTGTAGCCGATTTTCAAAAGCGCGTCCGGCGCCTTCTGGCTCGCGGGATAATCCTTGCCGACCTTGGAGAATTCCTCGATCGCCTGGCGGAAATTGCGCATGACGTAATTGGCCTCGCCGATCCAGTACTGGGCGTTGCCGGCGAGCGGGCTGTCGGGGTGTCTGGCGATGAACTCGCGAAAACTCTTTATCGCGCGCTCGCGATAGCCGTCCTTGAGCAGGTTGAACGCCGCGTCGTACTCCTCCTGCTCCGCCGCGGACGACGCGGCCGCCGGCGCCGCGGCGGCGGGTGCCGCCG
>MFSY01000065.1:928-8001 GCA_001785175.1 Candidatus Muproteobacteria bacterium RIFCSPHIGHO2_01_FULL_65_16
GCTGCGTCAGCAGGTCGGCGAGCGCCGCGCGCGTGGACTCGTCCGTGTCCGCGCGGCGCGCGGCCGATGCGGCGTCCGTCTGCGCCAAGCCGAGGCCGGCGGCGAGCACCGCGGCCCAGAAGATCGAGGGAACAACCCGCGGCATCGGGCCTACTTATAAACGATCTCCACCCGGCGGTTCAGCCGCCAGGCGGTCTCGTTGTGCTCCGGGGCGATCGGCTTCTCCTCGCCGTAGCTGACCGTGGTGACCCGGCCGCCCGCGACCCCGAGCACGCGCAGCAGCCGCTCCACCGCCTGCGCCCGGCGCTCGCCGAGCGCCAGGTTGTATTCGCGCGTGCCGCGCTCGTCGCAGTGGCCCTCGAGGTGGATCTTGATCCGGGGGTTGGCGGCGAGATGCGCCGCGTGCGCCTCCAGAATCGCGCGCGCCTCGTCGTCTATCGTGCTGCTGTCGTAGGCGAAGTGCACGCGCTTCTTGGCCAGCAGGTCCTCCGCCTCGAGGGGCGCCTGGTCCGCGGCCCCGGCCGCCTCCGCGCCGACGCTCTTGTCCTCCACCGGCGGCAGCTCCTGGGGACCGGCGCAGCCGGAAAGCGCCAGGATCGCGAGTATGGGTACCACCACAAGACTGCGCATGCTCATAGGCTCACTCCTTGTATTGCAGTTCACGGTTGTAAGGAGACCACGCGGGCTCGCGCACATCGCCCTCCTCGAACTTCAACAGCTGGCGCACGCGCCCGTCGGCGGACACCGACGCCAGCACGCCCCGGCCGCGAACCTCGGTGGCGTACAGGATCATGCGGCCGTTGGGGGCGAAGCTCGGCGATTCGTCGAGCGCCGTGTCCGTCAGCGTCTGCAGCGCCTTGTCCTCGAGGCGCAGCGTGGCGACATGGTACCTGCCTTCGTGCCGGCTGACGAGGGCGAGCAGCTTGCCGTCCGCGGAGTAGGAGGCGCGCGCGTTGTAGTCGCCCTCGAAGGTCAGGCGCCGCGCCTCCCCGCCGTCGGCGCTCATGCGGTAGATCTGCGGCTGCCCGGGCCGGTCCGAGGTGAAGACGAGGCTGCGCCCGTCCGGCGCCCACGCCGGCTCGGTGTCAATCGCCGGGTCGTGCGTCAGGCGCCTGAGCTCGCGGGTGTCGAGGCGCACCAGATAGATCTCCGGGTTGCCGTCCTTCGACAGCGCCAGCGCCAGGCGCTTGCCATCCGGCGACCAGGCCGGGGCGCCGTTGATGCCCTTGAATTCGGCCAGCGTCTCGCGCTTGCCGTCGCCCAGGTTCTGGACATAGACCTTGGCGCGCTTGTCCTCGAACGAGACGTAGGCCAGGCGCTTGCCGTCCGGCGACCACGCGGGCGAGAGCAGCGGCTCCGGCGACCTGACCACGGTCTGCGCGCCGTAGCCGTCGGCGTCGGCCACCTGCAGCTTGTAGACCACCCCGGCGCGCGCGTCCTCGCGCGTGATGTAGGCGATGCGGGTGTTGAACGCGCCGGCCTCGCCCGTGAGCTTTTCGTAAATAACGTCGCTGATCTGGTGCGCGGCCGCGCGCAACATGTCGGCGCCGACGGTATAGCGGAAGCCGGCGAGCTGGGCCTCCTTGAAGACGCCGTACAACCGGAACTGCACCTGGAATTTTCCGCCCGCGACCGCCTTGACGCCGCCGATGACCAGGGCCTCGGCCTTGAGGAGGCGCCAGTCCTTGAACACGACATCGCGGTCCTCGTGCGGCGTGGAGAAAAAATCCTTGTGCGCGATCGGGGCGAACCGGCCGCTGCGCGCCAAGTCGGCCTCGATGATGTCGGACACGACCTGCGGCGGCTTGCCCGGCCCCTCCCACCTGAACGGCACCACGGCGATCGGCAGCCCGGTCTCGGCGCCCTGGGTGATCTCGATGGTCAGCACCGCGCGCCCATCGGGCGCGAGTAGCAAGTTACAAGTGACAAGCAGCAAGAAAAAGCAGAGCTGTTTGAGGCGCATGTTGTCTCGATCAATCCGTAACTTGTTACTTGCCACTTGCTACTTGCCACTTGCTACTAAGCATTATTCCTCCGGCCTGAACAGGAATTCCAGCTCGCGGAAATATTCGAACAACTCGGGCGCGTCGGGCAAGGGCAGGGGCGTGGACTTGTACACGGCGCTCTCGACCGAACCGTCGAAGAGGACGTCGCCGCTCGAGCGCACCACGGTCGCCTGCAACACCTCGCCCCCGGGCACCACGCGCACCCGCACCGTGCACTGCAATCCGCGGGCGACGCCCACGGGGCGGTTCCAGTTGCGGCTCACCTTCTGGCGTATCAGCTCCCGGTATTTCTCGACCTCGGCCGCGGCCCGCGCCTCGCGGCGTTGGCGCTCCTCGGCGGCGAGGCCTTCCTTGAGCGACTGCTCGGCCAGCTTCTGCCGCAGCAGCGCCTCCTTCTTTTTCACCGCGGCCGACCGCCGCTTCTCGGCCTCGGCCGCCTGCTTTTTGTCCTCCGCAGCCTTGCGCGCGCGCTCGTCATCCTTCTTGTCAGTATCCGCCTCGGGCCGCTTGCGCGCCGCCGGCGCCTCCGGCTGCGCCGGCTCCTGGATTGCGACCGCCTGCACGACCTTCTCCGGCGCGGTTCCATCTTGCGTTGACCAGCGCCAGCCGGCCACCAGCACGCCGATCAGCGCCAGGTGCACGAGCACGGCGTAGACGACCGCCTTGAGCCTTCCGGGGTTTGTGCCGGGCTTCCAGCGCGCCACGCTATTTGCTTTTCGGGGTTTCGGTGATGAGCCCGACGCTCGGCGCGCCCGCGGCCTGCAACAGCGTCATCGCCTGCACGACCGCGCCGTAGTTCGCGCCGCGGTCGCCGCGGATCAGCACCGGGGTCTGCGGCCGCAGCCTGAGGATCGCCGCCGCCTTCTTCTCCAGCTCGTCGGGCGCGATCCGGCGGTCATCGAGATAATACCGGCCCGCGCGGTCCACCGTGACCACCAGGGTCTCGCGGTCCCGGGCCTCGACCGCCCTGGCCGCCGCCTGCGGCAGGTCCACCTGGACCCCCTGGGTCAGGAGCGGCGCGGTGATCATGAAGATCACGAGCAGCACCAGCATCACGTCAATGTACGGCACGACGTTGATCTCGCTCATGAGCTTCTTGCGGCGCTTGCGGTAGGGTTCCATATGACTCTTTACCGCCAAGTCGCCAGGGACGCCAAGAATGATAGAACTGCCGTCCCCTCAATTCCCTTGGCGCTCTTGGCGTCTTGGCGGTTCAAATTCATTATTCAGGCCTTGGCGGCGAACGCCTGGCGCTGCAGCACGCTCGCGAATTCCTGCATGAAGATCTCGTAGCGCGTCACCAGTCGCTCGACGTTGTTGGAGTAGCGGTTGTAGGCGATCACCGCCGGGATCGCGGCGAACAGCCCGATGGCGGTCGCGATCAGGGCCTCGGCGATGCCGGGGGCGACGTGCGCGACCGTGGCCTGCTGCACCGCGCCCAGGGAGCGGAACGAGTTCATGATGCCCCAGACGGTGCCGAGCAGGCCGACGTAGGGGCTGGTCGAGCCCACGGTCGCCAGGAACGAGAGGTGGGTCTCCAGGTAGTCAATCTCGCGCGACAGCGCCACGCGCATGGCGCGCTGCACGCCCTCGAGCACGTCCATCGGCTCGATGTTCGGCTGCTGGCGCAGGCGCGCGAACTCGCGGAAGCCCTCGACGAAGAGCCCCTCCATCCCGCCGAGCGTGTCCTCCCGGCGCGAGAGCTCGGTGTACGTCTGACTCAGGTTGGCCCCGGACCAGAACCTGGTCTCGAAACGCTCGGCCGCGCCGTTGGCCGCGCGCAGCGCGAACCATTTGCGGAAGATCATGGTCCAGGAGACCACCGAGGCGAGCAGCAGGAGCAGTAGCACGAGCTGCACCGGCAGCGAGGCGTGCCACACCAGATCGAGCAGCGCGATGCCGTCCGCGGACACGGTGAGCTTCACGCCGCGCCTCCCGCCGTGAGCCGCGCCAGCACGTCGTCCGGCAGCGCCCGCGGCTGGAAGCCGGCGGCGTCCACGCACACCACCTTGACCTCGCCCCGGCACAGGGTGTCATCGTCCCGGCGCACGGACTGGGCGAAGGTCATGCTCGCCGCGCCGCGCCGGCTCACGTCCACGGTCGCGTGCAGCAGGTCGTCGAGGCGCGCCGGCCGCAGGAAATCGAGGCGCGCCGAGCGCACGGCGAACAGGACGCCGTGACTGCGCGCGAGCTCGTCCTGCTCGAAGCCCATGGCGCGCAGCCACTCGGTGCGCGCGCGCTCCAGGAAGCGGAGATAGTTGGCGTAGTACACCCCCCCGCCGGCGTCGGTGTCCTCGTAGTACACGCGGATCGGAATCGAAAAAACCGTCATATATGAATTTTTGACGCAAAGGCGCAAAGGGCGCAAAGAAAGACGGTTCGAGAATAACGCATCAAGAATCGCATTCTTAGATTTGTGTTCACTTGCGATTGCGGTTTTTGTTTCAGTTTAATTCCAAAGTTTTCCTTTGCGTTCTTTGCGCCTTTGCGTCAAATGATCATATCTATTCTTCATATGAATTTTTGACGCAAAGGCGCAAAGGGCGCAAAGAACGGCGTTTCGAGAATAAAGCTTGAGGTTTTTGTTTTCGTTTAATTCCAAGTTTTACTTTGCGTTCTTTGCGCCTTTGCGTCAAATGATCATATCTATTCTTCGAACATGCCCCGCTGCGGCGAGGCGGCGCCCGGCGCGCGCAGGCCGAAGTGCTGGTAGGCCTTCGGCGTCGCCGTGCGGCCGCGCGGCGTGCGCATCAGGTAGCCCTCCTGGATCAGGAACGGCTCGACCACGTCCTCGATCGTGTCGCGCTCCTCGCAGATGGCCGCGGCCAGGTTGTCCACGCCCACCGGACCGCCGGCGAAGCGCTCGATCACGGCCAGCAGCAGCTTGCGATCGAGCATGTCGAATCCCAGCTGGTCCACCTCGAGCATCTTGAGCGCCGACTCGGCGATCGCGCCCGTGAGCCGCCCGTCGCCCTTGACCTCGGCGAAGTCGCGCGCGCGCCGCAGCAGCCGGTTGGCGATGCGCGGCGTGCCGCGCGAGCGGCGGGCGATGGCGGCCACGCCCTCGGGCTCGATCTGGACCTCGAGGATGCCGGCGGAGCGGGTCACGATCCGGGCCAGCTCCTCGTGGTCATAGAACTCGAGCCGGAACACGATCCCGAAGCGGTCGCGCAGCGGCGAGGTCAGCAGGCCGGCGCGCGTGGTCGCGCCCACCAGGGTAAAGGGGGGCAGGTCGAGCTTGATCGAGCGCGCCGCCGGGCCCTCGCCGATGAGAATATCGAGCTGGTAGTCCTCCAGCGCGGGATAGAGCATCTCCTCCACCACCGGGCTCAGGCGGTGGATCTCGTCTATGAACAACACGTCGTTCGGCTGCAGGTTGGTGAGGATCGCGGCCAGATCGCCCGGGCGCTCGAGCACCGGCCCCGAGGTCTGACGCAGGCCGACGCCCATCTCGGCGGCGATGATGTGGGCGAGCGTGGTCTTGCCCAGCCCCGGCGGCCCGAACAGCAGCGTGTGGTCCAGGGCCTCGCGCCGCGCGCGCGCCGCCGGGATGAACACCTCCATCTGCCGCCGTATCGCCTGCTGGCCGATGTACTCGGCCAGGAGCCGGGGACGCAGGCGGCGGATGTCGGCGGCCTCTTCTGCCGGGTCGGGCGTCTTGGCGGATACCAGTCTGTCAGTCTCAATCATAAACAATAGCGTCAAGCCATAAGCCTCAAGCTACAAGCAATGCAAGCTTGGAGCTTGCGGCTTGAGGCTTGTGGCTCGATCTTGATTATCCTGCCATTCCTTTGAGCGCCTGGCGAATGATTTCTTCGGCGCTCAGGTCCCCCGCCGGCACGGCGCGCACGGCGCGGCTGGCCTCGTTGGGCTTGTAACCGAGCGCGATCAGGGCGCTCACCGCCTCGCTCACCGGGTCGGCCGCCGCCGGTCCGGGCGCCGCCTCCGGCAGCTTGTCGCGCATCTCCATGATCAGGCGCTCGGCGGTCTTGCGCCCGATCCCCGGCACCTGGGTGAGGCGCGCGACATCCTCCTGGTTGACGGCGCGGACGAACTCCTCGTCCGCCAGCCCCGAGAGGACCGCGAGCGCCACGCGCGGGCCGACGCCGTTGACCTTGAGCAGGTCGCGGAACAGCCGACGCTGGGCCTCGCGCGCGAAACCATATAACAGATGCGCGTCCTCGCGCACAACGAGGTGGGTGTAGAGCGTCACGGTTTCCCCGACCGCCGGCAGATCGTAGAACGTCGTCATCGGCGCCTCCAGCTCGTAGCCGACGCCGCCCACGTCCACGAGCAGCGCCGGCGGCTCTTTGCGCGCGAGTATGCCGCGCAACCGGCCGATCATTTGAGCAGGCCCCGCAGGCCGCGCCCGCGGCGCCGGCGCGGACGCAGGAGCGCGCCGACGCCGTTCGCGTGGTGCGCGTGACAGATGGCGGCCGCGAGCGCGTCGGCGGCGTCGGCCGGAGGCGCGCCGGACAGCCCCAGCAGCGCCCGCACCATGTGCTGCACCTGGCGCTTGTCGGCCGCGCCCCGGCCGACCACAGCGCGCTTGATCTGGAGCGCGGTGTACTCGGCCAGCGGCAGCGCGTGATTGGCCCCGGCCGCGATCGCCGCGCCGCGCGCCTGGCCGAGCTTCAGGGCGGAGTCGGCGTTGCGGGCCATGAACACCTTCTCGATCGCGAGCGTGGTCGGCTGATAGGCGCGGATGACCTCGGCCACCCCGTCGTACACGGTCTTGAGCCGCTGCGCGATGTCGCCCTTGGGGGCGCGCACGCAGCCGCTGGCGACGTACTGGAGCCGCCCGTTGCGCAGCACGCTCACGACGCCGAAGCCGGTGATCCTGGAACCCGGGTCAATTCCTAGTATTCGCATCAGCGAACCAGCTCCCCCAAGTCAATGAAATCGCGTGAAGCGCGCCCGGCTCGCCCCCTTCTCCCTGCGGGAGAAGGGGTGGGGATGAGGGCCCTCACCCTCATTCCCTCTCCCGAGGGGAGAGCAACTGTGTTCCACGTCAAGCGATTTCAGGGTAGCCATGACACCATTTTTGTTTGTTCTTCATCATGGCGT
>MFSY01000066.1:0-1075 GCA_001785175.1 Candidatus Muproteobacteria bacterium RIFCSPHIGHO2_01_FULL_65_16
AGAAAATTCTTTGCGTTCTTTGTGCTGTACAGGGACGTACTAATTTCCACGTCGCGCCGGGACGCGCGGGTGACGTGGATGCTGTACAGGGACGTACGAATGTCGCGCGAGACAGGATGTCGGGAGCGACCGTCTTTGCGGTGAAGATTTCTTATTCAGAGGTTTCCTAGCGCAATCCCAATGCCGGCCGCCTTCCGGCAAGGACCGTGCCAGTCCCGATTTCGGCGCTGTCAACCAGCTACCACCGGGCGCGTTAAGTCCTAATGAAAGTCGCCGATGCTTTGACGCGGATGCGGCGACGGCCTATAGGAAAAGTTAACCCCCAAAGTGGAAGGAGCAGCTCATGCAACGACTTTTTACGACATTGCTTGTGGCGTTGGCGCTGGGCGCGTTGGCGTCGTTTCCGGCCCATGCCGATCGCGGCGGCGGCCAGCGCGCGGGCGCGGCGCCGCGCGGCGGCAATCATGCCGGGCAGGCGCAGCGCGGCGGTCAGCATGCCGGGCAGGCGCAGCGCCAGGCACGCCAGCACCCGAATGCGGGCCGCACGGAGCATGCGCGCAACGACGCGCGACCCCAGCAGCAACGCGGTCCCGATCGTGACAACAATCCTCCCGGTCCGCGTGGCGGTCGTGGCACCAACTGGGAAAATCCACCCGGACCAATGGGTGGATCAGGCGCCAGCCCGGATCGCCAGCGCCCGAGACTCGATCGTGACAACAACCCGCCTGGCCCGCGTGGTGGTCGTGGGACGAACTGGGAGAACCCGCCCGGGCCGGCTGGCGGCCCTGGCGCGAGCCCGGATCGCCGGTTGCCTCCGCCCCCGCCGCGTCGAGCCGATGGTGACTTCCGCGGCGATCGCGACAACAATCCGCCTGGGCCGGCGGGTGGACGGGGGACGAACTGGGAGAATCCGCCCGGACCAATGGGTGGCTCGGGCGCGAGCCCCGATCGCCGGCCGCCACGGCCCGATCGTGACAACAATCCTCCCGGCCCGATGGGCGGTCCCGGCACCAACTGGGAAAATCCGTCCGGACCGGCGGGTGGACCAGGCGCGAGCCCGGATCGCCGGCCGCCT
>MFSY01000066.1:1094-8056 GCA_001785175.1 Candidatus Muproteobacteria bacterium RIFCSPHIGHO2_01_FULL_65_16
CGTGCGCGATCCGGGGGTGAACGACCGCCAGACGCGCCAGCAGGAACGCATCGGGCAGGGCGTTCGCTCGGGTGAGCTCACGAAGGAAGAGGCGAAGGATCTGGCGGCCGAGCAGCGCGCAATCCGCAAGGAAGAGCGCGCGTACAAGTCCGACGGCAAGCTCACGGGAGAAGAGCGCAAGGACCTGCATCAGGACCAGAACGCCGCAAGCAAGGATATCTATCAGGAAAAGCACGACGCCGAAAAGCGCTGAGCGCGATACCGGGGCCGAAAGGCCCCGGTTTTTTTCTACCCCCGCCTCTTTTGCCAGCCCCGCCGACAGACGCGATGTTCACAACCGCAAGACCGGCCGTAATTTTTTGTATAACATTCCGTACCGAACCCACACAGAAGGCATTAGGGAACCTCGAAAAATTACTGAAAGCTCGATTTTCATCGCAGAGAACGCAGAGTACGCAGAGAAAGAATCTGTCTTTGTTCCAATAACTCCGCGCTTCTGCGTCTCCGCGGTGAGCTTGATATTCCGTCAAGAAAAGGGGATTTTTAGAGGCTCAATTAATTTAGTTTCGCGGCGCGGCCGGGGAGGAATCGTTGAGGAAAAATTTTCATATTTTGTTGCTGTCGGTGGTCCTGCTCCCCGCGTGGGCGCAGGCCGAGACGGCCTATGTCACCGACAAGCTGACCATCACGCTGCGCGCCTCCCAGGCCGAGAACAGCGCCGCGGTCAAGACGCTGGAGGCGGGCGCGGCGCTCGAGGTGCTGGAGCGCACGGAGCGCCACGCCCGCGTGCGCGACAAACAGGGCGCGGAAGGCTGGATCGAGTTGCGCCTGCTCGGCCCAGAGCCGGCCGCGCGCGCCCAGCTGGCGAAATCCCAGGAGGAATTGACCAAGACCCGCGCCCAGCTCGCCCAGGCCCAGGCGCAATTGGCGAAGGCCCAGGCGGCCAACCCGGCGCCGCCAGCGGCTCAGGCGCCGCCGGTGGATTCACCGGCGGCGAATGCCGGCTCCGGCTTCAGCCTCGCCTGGCTGATCGTTTCTTTTGCTATGCTGATAATTGGATTCGTCGCCGGCGTCATCTGGGTGCGCGAGTCCATACGCAAACGCATGGGTGGGATGTATTTGAGGGTCTGACGCCATGAGGTCAACGCCGGTTTTACTGCTCGCAGTGCTGGGAATGCTGTTCACCGCCGCCGCCGCCGGGGCGAAGCTGTATAAATGGGTGGACAAGGACGGCAACGTTTCCTATCACGACCGCCCCCCGCCGGCCGAGGGCGGCTACAAGGTGGAGGAACGGGACATCGGCGCGGCGGAGAAAACCAAGGCCGACGGGGCGGAGGAGATCGCGGCCAAATCCCCGGTCGTGCTCTATTCCATTCCCGTCTGCGGTTCCTGCGACCTGGCGCGCACCTATCTGCAAAAGCGCAAGGTGCCGTTCAGCGAGGTTAATCTGGAAAGCGACCCCAAAGTTCAGGAAACCGCGCGCAAGAAATTCGGCTCCCTGTCCGTGCCCATCATCACGATCGGCGAGAAGGTGATGAAGGGCTATCTCGAATCCCTGCTTGAAGGAGAGCTGGATCAGGCCGGCTATCCGAAACCCGAGGCCGCCCCCCCGGCCGCGTCTTCCGAGGCCAAATAGCGCCGCGCCGGCGGCCGCAGCCCGCGGCCGGCCGGGACACATGGAGGTAAAGCTCAAATGGATGCGTCATCGGCATTGACGCGGGCCGGATGCTGGTTTATAGATTTGATATGAATGAGAACCATTTGTATTTGCTCAGGAAGTGTGGATAATCATGCAGCTTTTAGTGGCAGCCCGCCCGGCAAATCAGCGGAGAAATTCCTGGCCGCCGGCGGTTTGATCAGCGCTGAGTTCCACCCGGCCGTGGCCAAGGGCCGGATCAAGACGACCTAATAAGTGACCCTGATGGGAAATGCATTATTCATAGTATGGCGCGAGAGCCTGGAAGCGGTTCTCGTGATCGGGATATTGCACGCGTTTCTTAAGCGCATGCCGGATATGTACGCCGCGATGAAATATCTCTGGAGCGGCATTCTGGGCGGGGTGTCGTTCAGCCTGCTCGTTATTTTCGCCGCGTTCCAGATCCAGGGATATCTGCAAGGCGAGACGCTGGAGGCTTTTCGCACGGGTGTGATTTTGTTCGCCGTCGGCCTGATTACCCAGATGGTGCTGTGGATGAATAAGCATGGCCGGCACATGAAACAAAATCTGGAAACCGGCGTGAGCCGGGCCTTGGCGAAATCGGGACTGATCGGGATCGCCCTAGTGGCGGCGCTGGCGGTCGCGCGCGAAGGCACGGAGACCGTCATTTTCATGTACAGCCTGGGGGCCGGTAAGGAATCGGGCGAAATATGGCAACTGATTGTCGGCGGACTGCTGGGCCTGGTGTTGGCCCTGGCCATGGCGTGGGCCGTGTCGCGCGGAATTCGCCGGATCAATTACCGGACGTTCTTCCGGCTCAGCGGGATAATCCTGCTGTTTCTGGCCGCCAGCCTGCTGGTCACCGGGGTCAATCGCCTCATCGCCATGGGCTGGTTGCCCGCGCTCGTGGAACCGGTGTGGGACACGTCCTGGCTGCTGGATGACGCCTCGTTACTGGGGCACATGGTATCCGGATTCACCGGCTACCGCGCGCAACCCTCATTGATGCTCATACTGGCCTACATCGGCTACTGGGCGCCGACGCTCTGGTGGCTTGCGCTTCAGAACAAGAAGGCGCTCGGGATCGAATCAAAATCCACGACCGGCGGATAAGCCGCGGATATGCGCGCGCACCGGCGCGCTTGGCTTGGGTCCGCCGCCGCGCTATAGTGCCGACAACGACTTACGCCCTGTGGGAGAGATCGGCCGGAGACGCTAGTCTCCGGAAGACGCCGAAGGCGCAACCCGCCCGGAATCGCTCAGGCAAACGGACCGCAGCGGCAGTCGTCTCTGGAGAGCGGTCGGCTGCTGCCGACCCACCGAAGGGGCTCAAGCTCTCAGGTCACAGGACAGAGGGGGCGATGGCATTTATGGCCATCGCCCCTTTTTTATTTATTGAACTCGGAACCACAGATGAACCTGGAAAAAGCAGTTGTCCGCAGATTTCGCAGATTAACGCAGATAAATCAACTGGGTGAATGACTGTCTGGCGCACCCGTATGGCGAGAGAAGGAGCGTCAATAACATTCTTAAAATCTGCGGAAATCTGCGTAATCTGCGGATGCAATCGCCGTTTCTAGGATGAACACAGATAAACACGGATTAGGTATTTTGCCTCTTCGCGCCGTTTTCATCCGTGTCCATCCGTGTCCATCTGTGGTTACAAAATCTTATGGGCCTTAGGACACCTTTATACAACAGCCACATCAAGCTCGGCGCGAAGATGGTGGACTTCGGCGGCTGGGACATGCCGCTGCACTACGGCTCCCAGATCGAGGAGCATCACCAGGTGCGGACCGACTGCGGCATGTTCGACGTCTCGCACATGAACGTGCTCGATCTCAGGGGCGCGGGCGTGCGCGATTTTCTGCGGCTGCTGCTCGCCAACGACGTCGCCCGGCTCAAGACCACGGGGCGGGCGCTTTACAGCTGCATGCTGAACGCCAGGGGCGGCGTCATTGACGACCTCATCGTCTATTTCATGGACGAACAGTGGTTCCGCATCGTGGCGAACGCCGCCACGCGCGCGACGGACACGGCCTGGGTCGGCGCCGCCGCGCGCGATCTCGGCGGCGTGGGGGTGACCGCGCGCGATGACTTGGCCATCATCGCGGTGCAGGGGCCGAACGCGCGCGCGAAGGTCTATCAGGCGCTGGGCGAGGCGCTGCGCGCCGCGACCGAAGGCATGCGGCCGTTTCATGTCGTGACCGTGGGCGAGCTTATGGTTGCGACGACCGGCTACACCGGCGAGGACGGGTTTGAGATCATTCTCCCGGCCAAGGCCGCGTCGTTCACCTGGCGGATGCTGCGCGAGGCCGGCGTACCGCCCATCGGCCTCGGCGCGCGCGACACGCTCCGGCTCGAGGCCGGCATGAATCTCTACGGCGCGGACATGGACGAAACCACCACGCCCCTGGAGTCGGGCCTCGACTGGACCGTGGCCTTCGAGCCGCGCGAGCGCAAATTCATCGGCCGCGAGGCGCTGGAGCAACAGAAGGCTCGGGGTGTGGCGCGCAAGCTCGTGGGGCTGGTGCTCGAGGGCAAGGGCGTGTTGCGCAACCACCAGAAGGTCGTGTGCGACGGCGCGGGCGCGGGCGAGATAACCAGCGGCAGTTTTTCGCCGACCCTGGGAAAATCCATCGCGCTGGCGCGCGCGCCGGCGGCGGTTGCCCTTGATGGACGGTGCCAGGTGGACATCCGCGGCCGGCCGGAGACGGTGCGCGTCGTGCGCTATCCATTCGTGGGCCATGGCCGGAGCTGTTTGGGAAAGCAGTGAAAAGTGCAAAGTGAAAAGTGTAAAGTGGGGATGGAGCTGTCTGTTGGCGCCAGATCGCTGCTTGCTTTTCGCTTTCAACTTTCCACTTTTAACTCTTAACTTTTCACTCAAATCCCCGGGAGGACCATGAGCCAGATTCCGAAAGACCTGAAATACGCCAAGTCCCATGAGTGGGTGCGGACCGAAAAAGACGGTACCCTGACGGTCGGCATCACCGATCACGCCCAGGAACTTATGGGCGATATGGTGTACGTGGACCTGCCGCAGGCCGGCGCGCAGATCGCGGCGGGCAAGGAGTGCGCCGTGGTGGAGTCGGTCAAGGCGGCCTCGGACGTATACGCGCCGGTGAGCGGCGAGATCGTCGCCGCCAACGACGCGCTCGCGGGCGCGCCCGAGACCGTGAACAAGGACCCCTACGGGACGGGCTGGATGTTCCGCATCAAGCCCGCGAACAAGGCCGAGCTCGACGGCCTGCTCGACGCCAAGGCGTACGACGCGTTGGTGGCCTCGGAGAAGCATTGAAAAAATAGACAGGATTAACAGGATTTCTCAGGATTTACAGGATTACTTCGAGAATACTTTTTTAGGCCTTAATCTTGTTAATCCTGTTTCAATCCTGTTAATCCTGTGAATTGAATTATTAGGAAATACGATGCCGTTCATACCGCATACCGACGCCGATATAAAAGCGATGCTCCAAAGCATCGGCGCCGGCTCGATCAACGCTCTCTTCGACGAGATTCCAGAGGCGCTGCGCGCCGGCAGGCTTACGCAGGTGCCCGAAGGCATGAGCGAAATGGAGGTCGCGCGGCTGATGGCGACCCGCGCGCAGCAGGATGGAACCTACATCAACTTCATCGGCGCCGGCGCCTACGAGCACCACATTCCGGCGGCGGTGTGGGAGATCGTGACGCGCGGCGAGTTCTACTCGGCATACACGCCGTACCAGGCCGAGGCGAGCCAGGGCACGCTGCAACTGCTCTACGAATACCAGACCATGATGGCCTCGCTCACGGGCATGGATGTCTCGAACGCCTCGCTCTACGACGGCGCCTCGGGCCTGGCGGAGGCGGTGCTGATGGCGGTGCGGGCGCATAAAAAGGCGCGCCGGATCCTCATGCCGTCCACGGTGCATCCGATCTACCGCCGCGTCGTGCACGCCATCGTCAGGAACCAGGGGGTCGAGCTCATCGAGCTTCCGCACTGCACCGAAGGCGGCCACACGATTCCGGAGTCCCTCAAGAGATACGAGGGCGGCGAGTTCGCCGCGCTCGTGATCCCGCAGCCGAACTTTTTCGGCGTCTTGGAGGAAGTGGACGCACTCACCGATTGGGCGCATGCACAGAATATGTTCGCAATTGCGCTCGTTAACCCCACCGCGCTCGCCATGCTCACACCGCCGGGCGAGTGGGGCGCAAAGGGCGCGGACATCGCCGTCGGCGAGGGCCAGCCGCTGGGCGCGCCGCTTTCATCCGGCGGTCCGTATTTCGGCTTCATGTGCTGCAAGGAGCCGCTGATGCGGCAGATGCCAGGGCGCATCGTCGGGCGCACGGTGGACAAGGACGGCAAGCCCGGTTTCACGCTCACGCTTCAGGCGCGCGAGCAGCACATCCGACGCTCGAAGGCGACCTCCAACATCTGCACCAACCAGGGCCTGATGGTCGCCGCGGCGACCGTTTACATGGCGCTGCTCGGACCCGACGGGCTCGAGCGCGTGGCGGCCGCGTGTCATGCGCACACGCTGGCGCTGGTTGATAAGCTCACGGCGATCAAGGGTATCGAGCGCGTGTTCAACCGCCCGATTTTCCATGAGACTGTATTGCGCCTCGATATTCCCGTGAGCGACGCCTTACGAGCGCTCGAGGCCCAGGGTATACTCGGCGGCTACGACCTTAGCGAGCATTATCCACAGCTCGGCCAGTGCATGCTTGTGTGCGCCACCGAGACGCGCACGCCGGAGGACATCGAGCAATACGCGTTTCACCTGGAACGCGTTGTCAGCAAGCGTCGGCTCGATCCGCCGTGCGCGGTGAAAGCCAATCCCAACGCTTAACCTTAAGGAGAAGTACCATGGCCAAAATCACCCTGCAAGGAAACCCGATCAACACCAACGGCGACCTGCCCAAGATCGGCGCCGCCGCCCCCGACTTCAAGCTGACCGACGCGGATCTGAACGATGTTTCGCTCGCGAGCTTCAAGGGCAAAAAGAAACTTCTCAGCATCGTGCCGAGCCTGGATACGCCCGTGTGCGCCACGAGCACCAAGAAGTTCAACGACTACGCCAAGGGCCGCGGCGACGTGGTGATGCTGATCGTGTCGGCCGATCTGCCGTTCGCGCAGAAGCGCTTCTGCGCGGCCGAGAACACCGCCAACGTGAAGACGCTTTCGATGATGCGCGACAAGAACTTCGCCCGGGACTACGGCGTGCTGATCCAAGACGGCCCGCTCAAGGGCATCACCGCGCGCGCGATCGTGGTGCTGAACGAGGACGACAAGGTGATTTACCACCAGCTCGTGCCCGAGATCACG
>MFSY01000067.1:0-99 GCA_001785175.1 Candidatus Muproteobacteria bacterium RIFCSPHIGHO2_01_FULL_65_16
CCCTGGCGCGTCACTACGAACGCCTTTTCGAGGCTTTGGAGGGCCGGCTCGTTCACGCACGGACGGGTCATGAGGCCGAGGAGGGGCTGGCGCGCGCCG
>MFSY01000067.1:106-4418 GCA_001785175.1 Candidatus Muproteobacteria bacterium RIFCSPHIGHO2_01_FULL_65_16
CGGCAACCACGTCCACGCCTTGCTGGTTGACGCGGCGCACGCCATCACCGACGACGGCGGCCACCGTTACGACGAGTTGTGCGGCAAAGCGGCTAGCATCCGTGTGCCGGCGATCCTGGTAAGCGATATCGCGCCGCCGGCGGAACGACTGCGCGAGTGGGGTTACCACGCGGTGCTCGGGCCGAGAGCGGAAAAAGGCCTGGTCTTCGCCGCCTTGCATGCCTCGCCGGTGCGCACGGTCCTCGCCGACCGCGGCGTGGTGAGCGTCGCGCCTTGGGTTTGGGGCCGGCGCGCGGGCGCGCGGCGACGGCTGCTGGTCGCGGACGATAACCGCACCAACCTCATGATCGTGCGCCGCATGCTCGAGCAGGCCGGCTATGAAGTCGAGGCGGTGGAAACCAGCGAAGAGGCGCTCGAGCGGCTCTACGCCGGCGGTTATCGCCTCGCGGTGCTTGATATGCACATGCCGGGAATGGACGGCGTGACGTTGCTGCGCCAGTACCGGGCGATGCGGCCGCGCTCGCGGCTGCCGGTGATCATGCTCACGGCCAACGTGAGCCTCGAGGCGCAACGCGAATGCGCCGAGGCCGGCGCCGACGCGTATCTCGCCAAGCCGGCTACCGCCGCCGAGCTGCTTTCGTTGGTCGAGCGGCTGCTGCGCGAGGCGGAGGTGGAGGTGCTCGCCGGACGCGCTATCCCCAGGGCCGATGCCACGGGTCGTACAGAGATGGAGATTCAGGACATCATAGACGTCAGTGTGCTGGCCGAGCTGGACAAGCTCTACCACGACCCGCGCGAGCTGAAGCGCACGCTCGCGGAGTACGAGCGTGAGGGCCGCGATCTCCTGGACAAGATAGCGCAGGCCTGTACCGCCCGCAGCCACGCGGCCTTCTGCGACCGGCTGCACGCCCTCAAGGGCAACGCGGCGAACGTCGGCGCCGTGCGGCTGATGCAGGCCTGCCAGCAGGCGGAAGCGGCCGGCGTTGTCGAGTTCCTGCGTGACCGCAACCGGTTGCTGGCCGAGGTGCGGCATGCCTTCGCCGACACGCTCACGGCGCTGCGCGAGTACACACAGCCTCCCCCGCAGGGTGGACCATACGAGGAAACGGACAAGCCCCTTGCCGACCCCGGGAAGCCCCGCCGTTAGGGGACCCGCCCCTTTCCCTCGACCGCATCGCAGGCTGCCGAAAAACGAGTTTTCAGCAGCCTGCTAGCCGCCGGCCGCAACGCGCAGAACCGACGCGGGTGTTTCGGCCTCCGCGTAATGATCCCGGGACGACGCGGACGTCTCGTCCTTGGGCGCGTCAAGCAACTCCTGTGCCGCAGCGATCCGCTCCATCACCCGCAGGTCGCGTGCCGTCAGGCGCATCGCGGCGTCCACCCAGATCTCCAGGACGTCTACCAGCTCCTGCCGGGTGATTGGATTGACGCGCTGGCGAACCTGCTGGATTGCTTCTTGTGCGTTGCGTGAATGCCCGTGGCGCCGGATGAAGTCATTGACGGCGTGCACGCCTTCCCCATCGGATGCCAACACGTCCACCACCCCCATTTCCCAGAGCTCGCGCGCCCTGTACTGCCGACCCGTGCGCATCATCCGCTCGGCGCGGAACGGCTCGATGCGGCGCGTGAGCAGGCTGTAGGCGCCCATGCCCGGGAACATGTTGAACAGCATTTCGGGAAACGCCATCTGCGCGCATTCTTCGGCGATGAACACGTTGCACGACAGGGCGCCTTCGAAGCCCCCGCCCAGCGCTACACCCTGCACCAGCGAGATGGTGGTCAAGGTGGGTATGCCGAGATGTGTCCAGTTGTCATAAACGACATCAATGCCGGTGCGTCCGTACTCATAAAGCGCGTCCCGATCTCGATCGGAGATGAGCCGTACGAACAATTCGAGATCGCCGCCAAGGTTAAAAAATTGCGGGGTGGCGGAGGCCATAACCATGTAGCGGAGATCGTCGCGGGCGGTGGGCTCTGAGTTGAGATAAGAGGCCACTCGAATCTGGAGGTCGCGGACCTCTGTGGCCAGTATCTTGGTTGAACATGGACGCGGGGGGTTAAGGTAGCACCACAGCGCGGCACGTTCGCGATCGTATTGGTAACAAAGCTGGGAATATTGGGGGAGATCCAGAGAAAAGGCAGACTCACGACATGCTTCCATACCATCCTCCATGAAGTTGTTACAAGATTGGTTTAAGGAAAAAAATCTTTGCTCCGAAGTATGGCGCATCGAATGCGCCGGGATCTTTGGCGTTCGGTATAGTTATTAAATCTAGCGCATGTTCATGAATACGCCAAAAACATTAAGAGTCCATATCAAAATAAGAACTCCGCGAAGCCTTGCCCTCATCCCCACCCTTCTCCCGCGGGGAGAAGGGCTTGAAACCTGCTCTCCTCGCGTTGAGAGGGAGAAAGCCTTGAAAACCCCTCTCCAGCAGGGAGAGGGGGAAGTGGTGAGGGCCGGGTTTCGCCTCGCGCCCGGTCATTTTGTCAGGCGCTCCCGCGGTTGTTGCGGCAGAAATCCACCTGGTACATCGCCTCGATCTCGCGCGCGCAGGTCTTTTCGATCGCGTGGCGCTTGAGCTTGAGCGTCGGCGTCAGCAGGCCGTTTTCCACCGTCCAGGGCTCCGCCAGGCGCGCGATGTGGCAGATGCGGGCGTAACCGGGAAAGTCGCGCAGCCTTTGGTTTGCGCGGTCGCATAACTCCTTGAGATCGTTTAGTTTACTTACGCACAATAGCCCGAGTTTCGGTCGTCCCTCGCCCAGCACCATGGCCTGCTCGAACACCGGGTCTTGCAGGATCACCTGCTCGGCGTCGCCCGGCGGGACCTTCTCGCCGCTGGAAAGCACGATAATCTCCTTCACGCGCCCGGTTATGTACACGCGGCCGCCGCGGATGTGCGCGAGATCGCCGGTGTGGAACCAGCCGTCCTGGTCAATCACCGCCGCCGTCGCCTGGGGGTTGTTCCAGTAGCCGAGCATGACGTTCGGCCCGCGCGCGAGCAACTCGCCGTTTTCGTCGCAGCGCAGCTCGATGCCTTCCAGGGCGCAGCCGACCGAGGCCGGATCGTTGTCGTGTTCGCGGTTCGCGGCGAGCACCGGCGCCGTCTCCGTCAGGCCGTAGCCCTGCACGATCGGCAACCCGAGTCCGATGAAAACACGCGCAAGATTCGGCGCGAACGCGGCGCCGCCGACGATGATCAGGCGGATGCGTCCGCCGAGGCGGCGATACAGTTTCTTCGCCACCAGCAGCTTAAGGATGGGCCAGAGCAGGCGGTCGCCGAAACCCGCTTGCTTGCAGAAGCGCCGCCAACCGACCGCGACGGCCTTGTCGAAGAGCCGGCGCTTGAACGAACCCGCGGGCATCTGTTCCTGCATCCGACCCCAGATGCGCTCGAAGATGCGCGGCACGGCGATGAGCGCCGTCGGCTTCTGCGCCTGGATGTCCTCGGCGAGCGCCGAAATGCCGCGCGCGTACACCGTCTGCGCCCCGGCCCAGATCGCCGTGTAATAGCCGCAGGTGCGTTCGAGCGTGTGCGACAGCGGCAGGAACGACAAGAAGCGGTCCGTGGCGCGCACCGGGATCGCCTTCATCGAGGCGACGACGTTGGAAAGAATATTACGGTGCGAGAGCATCACGCCCTTGGGCCGCCCCGTGGTGCCCGAGGTATAGACGATGGTCGCGAGATCGTCCGGCCCGGCGGGCGCGCGCGCTATGGGTTCGCCCACGGCGGGCAGCCAGTCCTCCAGGCGCGCGGCCGATGCGTCCGGGGGCGCGGCCCCTTCCAGATATATGACGCGCTCGATCGTCCTTGTGATGGCCTTAAGCGCGGCCCACTGGGAACTGTCCTCCACCAACAGCAACCGCGCGCCGGCGTCGTTGAGGCACCAGGCCATGTTGTCCGGCCGGTCGTCGAAATAAAGCGGTACGCTCACGAGCCCCAGCTCGAGGGCCGCCTGATCGAACACCACCCACTCCGTCCTGTTGCGCAGGCACAGCGCCACCCGATCTCCGGGTTTCAGTCCCTCCTTTTTGAACGCCGCCCGCCAGCGCCCGACCGCGTGCGCGACCTCGCCCCAGGTCCAATCCACCCAGCGCGCGCCGTCGTGCCGGCGGTAGGCCGGCGCCTCCGGCGTCGCGCGCGCGCGTTCAACCAGAAGATCGGACAGGTTGGATTGGTCGGTGAGGTTCATGTGTGATCGCTGACGCCCATTTCGTGTCGAGCCGCCATGCGGGCGGCGTTTGTTTTAATGCGGGATGCTCCCGCCCCGCACCCAGGGTTACTCTTCTTTGCTTGTCCAAAGAAGAGTA
>MFSY01000067.1:4540-6081 GCA_001785175.1 Candidatus Muproteobacteria bacterium RIFCSPHIGHO2_01_FULL_65_16
GCGCCATACGGGGACCCCAAGAAACCACACACCTCGGCTGTTAGCTGATTGCTAATTGCTGATAGCTGATCGCTCATTTTGCTGACCGCTGATAGCTGATTTAGCTGATCGCTGATAGCTAATCGCTAATCGCCAATTGCTTATTTTCTCCGCGCCTCCGCGGTGAAATCAGCTTAAAGCGCGCACCGCCTTGCGGCGGAACAGCTCCGGGCGCGCCCAGCCCGGGTCCGGGGCGAAGCGCTTGCCGTATTCCTGCGCCAGCCGGTTCAGGCTGTGGCTGATGCCGATCTCGCCCAGGCTCTCGACGTAGCGCATCGGCCCGCCGAGATATGGGGCGAAGCCGGTGCCATAGACCATGCCGGCGTCCACGGCGTCCGCGTCCGCCACCACGCCCTCGCGCAGGCAGGCCACCGCCTCGTTCAGCAGCCGGAGGATCAGGCGTTCGGTGATCGGGGCCTCGACCGGCTTGCCCGCGGACGGGATGCGCGGGCGGCCCCTGCCGTCCCACTTATAAAAGCCCTGCCCGCTCTTTTTGCCCAGGTGGCCGTGCTCGACCTGCCGCCGCAGCGTGTCCGGCACCGTGATGCCGAGCGGCCCGGAAAGGATCTCGGCCACGGAGAGGCAGATGTCCAGGCCGACAGTATCCGCCAGCTCGATCGGGCCCATCGGCATGCCGAAGTCGCGCGCCGCGCGGTCAACGCGCGCCGGCGCGATTCCCTCCTCGACCATGCGCACGGCCTCGATGAGATACGGCATGAGCACGCGGTTCACCAGAAACCCCGGAGCGCTCTTGACGTCGAGCGGCAGTCGCTCGAGCGCGCCGATGAAGCCGCGCGCGCGCCCGAGCGCCGCCTCGGAGGTCCGCGCCGCGCGCACGATCTCCACCAGCTGCATCTTCGCCACCGGATTGAAGAAGTGCAGGCCCACCAGGCGCGCCGGATCCTTGAGCGCCTCGGCCAGTTGTTCCAGCGGAATGCTCGAGGTGTTGGTGGCGAGCAGGGTCTGCGGCCGCACCCTCGGCTCCAGCGCGCGGAACAGATCGCGCTTGGCGTCAACGTTCTCGATGATCGCCTCGATCACCAGGTCGGCGCGCGTCAGGCCGTTGCCGTGCCGATCGGGCGTCAACCGGTCCATGGCCTCCTGCGCGGCGCGCGCGTCCCGGTACTGCTTCTGGAAAAATTCGTGCGCCTTCTTCAGCGCGCGCGCGAGGCTCTGGGCGTGCCGGTCCTCGAGGCTGACGGTGAAACCCTTGTGCACCGCCCAGATGGCGATGTCGGCGCCCATCACGCCGGCGCCGACCACGTGCACGTGCTTGATCTCGTGCGGCTGCTGGCGCGCGTGGCGCTTGAGCTCCTCGCCCAGAAGGAACACGTGCACCAAGTTGCGGCTGGTGCGCGAGACCAACAGCTCGCCGAGCGACACTGCCTCCTGCTCCTGCGCCGCGCGGCTGCGCCACAGCTCCAGGATGCGGTAGGGGGCGGGATAGTGATCGTGATTGATCTTCGCGCGCGTGCGCCGCGTGAGCAGCTTCGCCACCAGCG
>MFSY01000067.1:6099-6165 GCA_001785175.1 Candidatus Muproteobacteria bacterium RIFCSPHIGHO2_01_FULL_65_16
CCACGAGACGGCGCGTCCAGCGCGCCTTGCGCCGTCGCGGCGGCCGCCGGGTAAGAAAGCTGCGCG
>MFSY01000067.1:6175-13609 GCA_001785175.1 Candidatus Muproteobacteria bacterium RIFCSPHIGHO2_01_FULL_65_16
GGCGCGCGGCGCGCGCGCCGATCGTGCGGCCGGTGAGGATGAGATCGAGCGCCGCTATATGGCCCACGAGCGGCGGCAGGCGCACGGTCCCGGCGAAGCCGGGATGGATCCCCAGGCGCACCTCGGGCAGGCCCAGGCGCGTCGCAAGATCGTCGCGCGCGATGCGGTAAGTGCAGGCGAGCGCCAGCTCCAGGCCGCCGCCGAGGCAGAAGCCGTGGATCACGGCCGCCGACGGAAACGGCAGTCCCGCCAGGCGGTTGAACACGTGCTGGCCGGCGCGCGCCAGCTCCGCCGCGCGCGCCGGATCGGTGATGCGCTGGAATTCGCGCACGTCGGCCCCGGCGACGAAGCCGTTGGCCTTGCCCGAGCGGATGATCAGGCCCTTGAGTGGCCGGCCCTCGACCTCGCCGAGCGCCTGATTGAATTCGTTCAGAACCTCCTGCGACAGGACATTCGCCGACTGGCCGGCCACGTCCAGCGTGAGCACGGCGAAATCGTCGTCGCCCTCGAGGCGCCAGTGGTTCATGCCGCGCCCCCCTCGGTCCGCACCAGCATCGCGCCGCCCTGGCCGCCGCCGATGCAGAGCGTGGCCACGCCGTGCCCGCCGCCCTTGCGCCGGAGCGCGTGCAACAGGTGCAGCACCAGCCGCGCGCCGCTGGCGCCGACCGGATGACCGCAGGCCACGGCCCCGCCCTCGGGGTTGAGCCGCTCCGGGTCCATGCGCCCGAGCGGCCGGTCGAACCCGAGCTCGGCGCGCGCATACTCCGGGCTGTCCCACGCCGCCTGGCAGGCGAGCACCTGCGCCGCGAACGCCTCGTTGAGCTCCATCTGCTTGAGGTCCGCCATCTTGAGCTTGAAGCGCGCCAGCAGCTTCGCCACCGCCTGCACCGGCCCGAGGCCCATCTGGCTCGGGTCCACGCCGGCCCACTCGTGGCCGAGCAGCTCGCCGAGCACGTTGAGCTTGTGGCGCTTGACCGCGTCCTCGCCCGCGAGCAGCAGCATCGCCGCGCCGTCGGTGACCTGCGAGCTGTTGCCCGAGGTCACCAGGCCGTACTTGGGATCGAACACCGGCTTGAGCCGGGCGAGCTTGTCCATGTCGGTGTCGCGCCGCAGCCCGTCGTCCTCGGTGTAAATGTTTCCGCGCGTGTCGAATAGGATCTCGACCTCGTGCTCCATGTGGCCGGCGTCGAACGCCGCCGCCAGCCGCTGGTGGCTCTGCAGCGCGTACGCGTCCTGCTGCTCGCGCGTTATGCCGAAGCGATGCGCCAACACCTCGGCGGTCTGGCCCATGGACAGCTTCACCAGCGGATCGGTGAGCCCGAGCAGCAGCGAATACACCGGCTTGAGATAGCCGAGGCGGAATCGCGCCAGGGCCTTTACGCGCGCGCCCACGCCGCGCGCGCGCAGCAGGCCGCCGAGCCAGCCGGCCATGGCCGGATTCCACTGGATCGGCGCGCGGCTCATGGCCTCGGTGCCGCCGGCGAGCACCAGCTGCGCCTGCCCGAGCGCGATCCGCTCCCAGGCCGAAGCCAGCGCCTGCAGGCCCGAGGCGCAGTTGCGCTGCACCGTGTACGCCGGCACGTGCCGCCCGAGCCCGAGGCGCAGCGAGACGATGCGCGCGATGTTGGCCTCGTCCGGCGCCGGGATCACGCAGCCGACGATGGTCTCGTCAATCTCGCCCGGCGCGAACGGCGCGCGCAGCAACACCGGACGCGCGCAGGCGACCGCGAGATCGGCGGCGGAGAACGGTCCCGGCTCCGGGCGCGCCTTGAGGAGCGGCGTGCGCGCGCCGTCAACGACATAAACCTTGTTCATGGCACTGCTGTCTCCGTGACCAGACCCTATCTCAAAATAGTTTCAATGTAGGTTGGGTTAGGCGCGAAGCGCCGTAACCCAACGATTTGTTGGGTTTCGCTTCGCTCAACCCAACCTACTTTGACTGGAACCTACCTCAATATACTTTAACCGCGGATTAACGCGGATTTATTCCCAGGGATGAACGCAGATATACGAGGAATTCACGCGATGAATCCGCGTTTATCGCTTTATAATCTGCGTTCATCTGCGGTTCGGGTGTTTTTGAGATAGCTTTTAATGAGTCAGGCTCCTTGGCAAATAGCTGATAGCTGATAGCTAAAAAGCTTCTTTTTCAAAATCATCCACCGCGATCACCGCCCGGCGCGCGGCGGCGGCGGCGCGGACGACACCCGCCTCCGTGGCGCTCAGAAGATTCGCGGCCACGGCCTTTTTAAGCTGCGCCTCGATGTCCCCGAGCAGCAGCGGATGGGCCTCGACGAAGGTCTGGAGCTTCTTCTCCAGCGGCTCGGCGGCGATCACCTTGGGCAGCGCGTCCTCCAGGCGCCCGAGCACGTCGTTCGGATCGCGCGTTATGAAAATACCGGCCGTCAGCCGGTCGCGCGCCTCCGACGGCTCGAGCAGGATCTTCGCCACGGCGTGACCCATGGCATCCCCCGGCACAGGGTAGCGCCGCCCGGTGGGGAACGCGAGTCCGCCCATGAGCCACGCCAGAAACCGGCTGGGGAAGTTCTTGAGAATCACCACCAGCGCCTTCTCCGCCTCGTTCAGGCAATAGTCGCACGCCCAGCGCAGCAGCGGGACGTCCGCCGCCTGCTGCCCCTGATCCGCGAAGCGCTTGATCGCGGTCGAGGCCAGGTACATGAAGCTCAGCACGTCGGCGAAGCGGCCCGAGATCTTTTCCTTGCGCTTGAGCGCGCCGCCGAGCGATAGCATCGCCAGATCGGAGATGAAGGCGAAGGCGGCGGAGATGCGCGTGAGCCTCTGGCAGTAGCGCCGCGCCGGGCCCCGGGCCGGCACGCGCACGAGACGCGCGTCCGTCAACCCGAGCCACAGCGCGCGCGCGGCGTTCGAGATCGTGAAGCCGACGTGGCCGAAGATCGCCCGGTCGAAATCCTTCAGGGCGCGCGCGTGATCGGTGTCGGCCACCGCCCGCATCTCCTTCTGCACATACGGATGGCAGCGCACCGCGCCTTGGCCGTAGATGATGAGCGCGCGCGTCAGTATGTTCGCGCCCTCGACGGTGATGCTGATGGGCAGGGCCTGGTACGCGCGCCCCATGAAGTTGCGCGGCCCGAGGCAGATGCCGGCGCCGCCCTGCACGTCCATGGCGTCGTTGACCACGCGCCGCATGTGCTCGGTCAGGTGATATTTCACGATCGCCGACGCGACCGACGGCTTCTCGCCCAGGTCCACCGCCTGCGCGGTGGCGGTGCGCGCCGCGTCCATCATGTAGGTAAAGCCCGCGATGCGCGCGAGCGCCTCCTCCACGCCCTCGAAGCGGCCGATGGGCAGTTTAAACTGCTTGCGGATGCGGGCGTAGGCGCCGGTGGCGCGGCAGGCGAGTTTGCCGGCGCCGGTGGACAGCGCCGGCAGCGAGATCGAGCGCCCGGCGGCGAGCGACTCCATGAGCATGCGCCAACCCTGGCCGATGCGCTGTTGGCCGCCGATGACCCAGTCCATGGGGATGAACACGTCCTTACCCCAGTTCGGGCCGTTCTGGAAGGCGATATCGAGGGGATTGTGGCGCGAGCCGATCTTCACGCCGGGCGTGGTCGTGGGGATGAGCGCGAGCGTGATGCCGATGTCCTCGTTCGCGCCCAGCAGGTGCTCCGGGTCGAACAGGCGGAAGGCGAGCCCGAGCACGGTGGCGACGGGGCCGAGGGTGATGTAGCGCTTCTCCCAGTTGAGGCGGATGCCGAGCACGTTTTTCCGCCCCTCGAACTCGCCGCGGCACGCCACGCCGCGGTCGGGCATGCTGCCGGCGTCGCTCCCGGCCTCGGGATTGGTGAGCGCGAAGCACGGCACCTCCGCGCCGCGCGCCAGGCGCGGGAGGTAATAATTCTTCTGTTCCTCGGTCCCGTAATGCAGCAGCAGCTCCGCCGGCCCGAGGGAGTTCGGCACCATCACCGTCACCGCCGCGGTGACGCTGCGGCTTGCGACCTTCGTCACGACGGCCGAATGCGCCTGAGCCGAGAATTCGAGGCCGCCGTACTTCTTCGGGATGATCATGCCGAAGAATCCCTTGTCCTTGATGAAACGCCAGACCTCGGGCGGGAGATCGTGGAATTCATGCGTGATGCGCCAGTCGTCAATCAGCCGGCACAACTCCTCGACCGGACCGTCGAGAAAGGCGCGCTCCTCGGCCGCGAGGCGCGGCGCGGGGATGGAAAAGAGCTTGCGCCAGCGCGGCCGGCCGCCGAAGAGCTCGGCCTCCCACCACACCGTGCCGGCCTCGAGCGCCTCGCGCTCGGTGTCCGACATCGCGGGCATGATGCGCCGGAAGATCCCGAGCAGCGGCGCGCTCAGCAGCACGCGCCGCAGCGCGGGCAGGTTAAGCGCCAGGGCGATTGCCAGAAAGAGAACCGACGTCGCGACCGCGACCAGGCGCGATGGCGCGCCGTAGGCAAAGGCCGCCACCAGACCGGCGGCCGCGGCGGCGGTCCAGACGAGCAGCGGCGCGCGCCAGTAGGCCAAACACCAGGCCACCCCAACCACCGCGATGACACACAGTAAGGCGCTCATGCTTCCTTCTTCGGCATTGTTATTTTGTCCCTATCAGGTTGTTGAAAAAGTCCTTCCATGGCCTTTTTCAACTCGCAAAGCAAAAAGTGTGATTTTTGCTTTGCTCCATTTTTCAAATGGTATAACGCCTTTGAAAAATGGCGGTACATCCATGTACCGCACCGCAGGTTGTTGAAAAACGAGTTTTTCAACAACCTGCTATATCTGACAGCCATGGTCCGCCCGGCTGAAGCAATCGCCGCCGGCCTGAAAAAATGGCCCTGCGCCAAGCATAGCCGACGCAGCCGGAATCCAATTCAGCCTGGGCGGCAATACCGCAAGATTTCAACACGTTAGCCCCGGGTCGTCCACTGCGGCCGCCGGCAAGCTTAAACCGTGTGTCCGGCTGTCGGCTTTATAACGCCGCCATTCCTGGGCTTCGCGCAAACCGGTTGTATTTTCAGCCCGCCCGGGGTGAGAATGATACCCGTAAGTCTGCGGAGTTTTCCTGGCGCCAAGACCTGGTTTTTCTTGGGCCGGATAACTTGGGCCGGATAATTAATAAGGAAGGAAAACCAGCAGATGATCATTTACGTCTACAGCATACCCGCCATCCTGGCGCTGTTCGCCAAGGTCTTCATCCTCTATTTCTCGCGGCACGCGGAAATACAAAACACCCAGACGCGGATCTTCCGCGCTATCGTTATCCTGTCGTTATTGCAAAATATCGCCGAGTTGCTGATTTTGCAGAAACCGTTTGAAAACGGCTTTCATTATGGAGGGATAACGTTTTATATAACGAGCGCCCTGATGCTGGCTTTGTTAATGCGCATCACCATTTCAATCAGTTTCGATAATTATCGCACCTCCCGCTTCTTGCTTCTTTACACGCTTATCTACGGCTATGCATTGCTCGTGGCAGCACTCTTGCTATTCACCCCATGGATAGTCGCGGGCTTTCAAGATCTCAACGGCTATACCTCGTTACGCATCCCGGGGCCCCTTATGTGGATGTTCGACGGATTCATCTTGGCAAGCTGCCTGGCGGCGATATTTCTTCCTGTGTGGGGCTTAAGGACTGAACAATCCAGCATCGCGCGCGTCCAGTGCAAGATTTGGATCGCCACCGCCATGCCATTGATGGTGCTTGTTATCACAATAATCGTCCTGCTGGAGCTTAAAATAAGGTTGTTCAACGCCACGGTTACCACTCCGCTTTTGGTCGCGTTGTCTCTGGCCGCTGTCGGTTACGCCCTGCATAATCGGCGCATCGTCGAGCCGGATTTCTATATTCCCTGGACCAAGGCGCGGAAATTCAAAACCAAGCTGTATTCAAACCTGGCCGCTTTGGGGAGAGATGTGCACCAGTACAGCACCATCCAGGCGGCGCTTTCCCGTCTTTCTGAAATATTGAAATGCCCTCTGACTTTCTTCGGCGCCGAAACATCGGCCCTCGCCGGCGTGTACCGCCACGGTGATCAGATTCACTTCCCCAGATCGGAGCTGAAAGCCATCGAAAGAATGGTGGTGGCCGGTGAGATCAGAGATCTGAATCCGCATGTATACGAACTGATGAAGAAATATCACGTCGCGGCCATCGTTCCGTTCTTTTGCAGCAGCGAACGCGCCTGCTGCTGGCTGCTGCTCGGCGAGTCATTCAGCCGTCGAGTCTACACACCACGCGACTTCGAGGAGGTCGAGAAGCTCTTTCGCAAGATGGCGGGCCTGTTCCTGGACAAGATGCTGGAAATAAGCGTGAAGCCCGGGCGGCCGCAAGCACAGCCACGCACGTCTGAGAACCACGACGCCTTGCTACATACAGGATACGATATGTCGGCGCACGCTCCCTCCGCAATGCCGGCGCCGGCCGATCCGGCCAAGGCGTTGCCCGCCTCCATCGCCGAATATGAAGAAGCCCTCATCCGGCAGGCCCTGGTGCGCTGCAACGGCAATCAGGCGCAAGCCGCGCGTTTACTTGGCGTCCGCCCCAACACGCTGCACTACAAGATTGAGCGCTACGGCCTTTCAGGACTGGGAGGATTAAAAAGCTGATACGAGTTTGTAGCGCTGAAAGCCTCCAGCCATCCCAACCATCATTCCAATCCAATTTAATCCCGACCTCCCCACAGATAAGCCACTGACAAAAAACAATAATTACAAACAAGCTGTTAAAATCTTTCAAAATTTTGAATGATAGAGATACGGCCAGTGGTTACCGGCTGTAACAGGGTCGTTGCTCAAACACCCACACGGGTTTTTGAGTCAGGAAAGGATTTCCGTACCGCTCTCCTGGTTCAAGGCCTGAATCCATCAACACGAACCAGGAGGATCGGCATGTATATGTACACCCAGGGCCATTCCCGTCTGATCAGCACCGGCGTTTATCTTCCCGAAGAGCGCGTAACCTCGCGCGAGATCATGGAGCAGTTCGACAGCGAGAACCGTCTCGGTGTGTCTGTTAACTGGATCGAAAAGACGATGGGGATCAAAGAGCGCCGGGTGGCGCCCGCCGACATGCTTCCCTCGGACATGGCGACACGGGCCGCGCGCGAAGCGCTGGAAATCGCCGAGCTCCAACCGACGGAAATAGATGTCGTCATTTATGCGGGTGTTGTACGGGACTATCTACTGGAACCAGCCACCGCACATGTCGTTCAGGACAAGATTGGCGCAACCAACGCCGTTGCCTTCGACGTGTCGAACGCCTGCCATGGATTCATGAACGGGATTCACCTGATGGACGCCCTCATCGCCACGGGGCAAGCGCGACGAGGATTGATCGTTACGGGCGAACAGGGGTCAAAATATACGTTGAAGGCCATCGACGCATTGCGTCAGACGACCGATCGGGAAGTGTTTCTCAGGCTGGCGGGTGGATTCACGATCGGAGACGCG
>MFSY01000067.1:13662-14868 GCA_001785175.1 Candidatus Muproteobacteria bacterium RIFCSPHIGHO2_01_FULL_65_16
TCATGGGCTTCATGCTCCAATCGAAGGGTCAATATTCCAATCTCTGCACTTGTGGCAGGCGCGGCGATCAGGAATCTCTTCTTGAAACCCATATGCCGGAGATCATCGAGGCGCACATTAGGTTATTGGCGGAAATGTACGACTCTTTCATGGAAAAGCTCGGGTGGATTCCAAGAGATATCGTCAGGTTTGTCCACCACCAAGTGGGGCGTAAGATTTTTAAGCATCACGTTAAATACGCCGGGATTTCACTGGATGTGATGACAGATACCGTCACTACGATGGGTAATCTAATTACCGCTAATATTCCGGTAAATCTTTATAACTTGATGAAAAATAAGGAGGTTAAGAATGGTGACAAGGTGTTTATTGCCGGCGCCGGTAGTGGCTTATCCGTGAGCCAGTCCGGCCTTATCTGGAATGCGGCGTAATTTTTGCTTATAACTCTGGTTGGAGGGGGAAGAATTTATGCCCCCCTCCTTTCAGCAGCTGTATTCATCGCAACCTACATGAAATTGCACGGAAGCTGTTTAATGAAATCATGGAGTTGAGCCTTCCAGTCATCGCTGTGCCGGCAGTTATCGCCCTGACTTTCAAGGCAGGGATTTACGTCTACGCCCGTTTCTCGCAAATTCACAATCTGCAGACGCGTCTTTATTTACTGTTTCTGTTCTTTCTCTCCATCCAAAACGTCGCTGAGATATTTGTCTTCCATGCCTTGAATGTCAGAGATGAGCTGCCCTACTTCGAATTGAAACTGTTCTATGCCTCTACCATTCTGGCGCTTGCGTTTCTGCTAAATCTCTCCCTGACGTTAGCGTTTGACGGACGCTACGAAACCAGCAGGAGGTTTTTACCGGCCGGCATTTATCTGTGGGCAGTTGTGCTCGAAGTGCTGCTTTTCGCGGGTACCTTACTGATTAAGGATCTACAGATTCTGGATTACGGCTTCGGCTACACGGCCACGAGAGTTCCAGGACCGTTATATTTCCTGTTCGAAATTTATGCCCTTGGTATCTTTGCGAGCGTCATCGGGCTGTCGCTTTACGGATGGAGAAAACAGGAGACCGCTCAAAAGCGGTTGAAAAATCAGATTTTGCTGGTAGCAATCATCCCCATGGCCGTATTGGCATTCTTGGTGCTCGGCCTGCTGCATTTTGGGATTAAATTGTTCAATGCCTCGTTGACGTTCCCGGTTGCCATCAC
>MFSY01000068.1:0-6815 GCA_001785175.1 Candidatus Muproteobacteria bacterium RIFCSPHIGHO2_01_FULL_65_16
GGCGTCGGCTCCAAAAAATTGTTAGAACCGGCACGGTGACGAACGAAGACAGGTTACACCAGGGGACACAAACACGACAGAGCCTCCTTTTGTCTCTTGCTTTCCGGGCGCCCCGGATACGGGCCTGGCCGAAGCCGCCATCTTTCGGCCTTGACCGCAAGCCCCGGATACGGGACTGGAACGAAGGGCGGCTCGCGCGGGGTCGAGGCGGGCTTCACGAAGCCGGTGCTGCTCGCTCGACTACCTTTACCGAAGCCCCGATCCCTTTCCTTACCGAAGCCGACGCGGCTTCCCTTGCGGCGCGTCGCGGAGTCTGAGAACTTTCCGTTTCACTCAAGATGTTTTTGGGTTCTAACTTAATGTAGACAACCTAAGTGACGTAATTAAAGGCGTCAGCCCCACGTCCGATTACCGCGCTAACGCCGTAAAATCAATTTGTTATCCGGTAAAGCTACCGCTATCTCTGTACAGGATAGGCTGCATTTACGTTCTTTGCGCGAACGATGGTTGGGTGGCTATTTCTCAATCCCGCCAGCCCTTGCTTTCTGCAAGGCATCCACGCTCCAACCGATGACTTTTCCCGCTTTCAGCACCACCGGCGTTGCTTGGGATAGTTTGATGGACGTAAAAGGCGGATACTTGCGTGTCAGATAGTACAGAGCCTCATACTGTGCCTTGCCAGCTGAGAATGGTTCGGTCTTGTATGGGTTCGGGATCAGAGAATCACCCGTCTTGGCAGCAAAGTTACCCATGATGTCCATGACCTGCGATTTGGTCATCCCGACGGAGAGTTTATTAAGGTTCGAGAGGTTTCTCGACAGCATTGTCTTGTACGAAACGATTTCAACGCCGTCCTCCGTAGTGCCGGAACACGAAGCTATGGATACAGCAACCAGCAACATAAAGACCGCCTTGATGAATTGATACATTGTGTATCCTCCGTACCAGCAGAATAACCTTGACCTAGACAGCACTCTGCATGAGTCACAGTTAAGCCCATATCCAGAATACGGTCAATCCGTCGGTCTTTAGGCGGCCAGTGGGGCAGGGGCGGCCGCGCCGGCGGGTATACCGAAGTGACATAATGCCCGACATGGAACAGGAAGCAGCGGACCGCGCGATCTTTCTCATGGGGCCGACGGCGTCGGGCAAGAGCGCGCTCGGGGCAATAAAGGAGACCCCTTTGACTGCTTTGACTGAACGAAGCGGAGCCAGAAGCCACGCCAGGAAGCCGACACGACTGGAGTTCCGACAGGCGAGCGGATTGTTGTTACTGCCCCTCCCCCGACCAGTTGTAGCTGCGCAGCACGCCCTGGCGGTCGAAGCGTAGTTGCAGGATCTTGAGCTTGGCGTCGGGCATGTTCGGCAGCCGGCCGGCACCGTAGTAGTACGTCCACTCGTCGAGGCGCTCGCCGCCGGCGTCCACGTTCGCGCCCGTGCTCGCGGGCGCGCCGAGCCAGCCGCGCACCTGCGCCTGGGTGGTGACGCCGCGCTCGACCTTGGATTGGAACGTGCGCAGATCGAAATCGCGGCCGATGGTGACCGAGGCGCAGGCCGATAGCGCCGCCAGAAACATCGCGGGGACGAGAACACGATGAGAACGCATAGCGAACCTCCTCTCCTCCTATGGTTACGGGGTCAAGCTCAGAACTTCAAGTTCAACATGCTTGAAACTTGTAACTTGTAACTTGAAACTGATGTTATGCCAACAACACCGCCACAATACCGGTGAGAAAGATGCCGTCGAAGGTCCCGGCGCCGCCGATGGAGGCGAACGGCGTGCCGAAGCGGCGCATGTCGTTGAGCCGCAAAAGATCGGCGCCGATCAGCACGCCGAGCGTGCCGGAGATGTAGGCGAGCGGCGCGCTGGCGTCGGCGTTGAGCGCCATTGAGATCAGCGCCGCGCCGATGGGCGCGACGAACATCGGCATGCCGATCCCGAGGCCGGGAATCGGGCGGCTGACCAGGCGGCTGATGGCGGCGACGCCGGCCACCGCCGTCAGCACCTGCAACAGGGGCAGCGGGTTGTGGCCGAGCAGATAGGCCGAGAACGCGATCGGGATCAGACAGCCGCCGACGTTGACCGCGATCACGGTCCGGCCGGTGAATTCGCGCGCCGGAACCAGCAACAGGCGGCGCAACTGCGGCGGAACAACCTCCGCCGCCGGACGTTCGGCGCTGACGGCGAACAGCGGCAGGTTGACCGCGCTCCCCAGAAGCGAGGTGAGCAACAACGCGAAGGCGGAGGCGGCGGAAAGCCCGAGCTTGTCGAAGGCGATGGTCAGCACCCCGATCTGCACCACCGCCGCCAGGAAGCCGAGGACGAAAACAAAAAGCAGCAGCGGCAGCGGTGCGAAGGGCAGGCGCATGGTCACGGCTTGATCACCACGAACAGCTTGCCGCCGCGGCGGTTGATGCGCAGCAGCACGTTGTCCTTCTTGCCGAGCCTGGCGCTGACGCGCTTGAAGTCGGCGAGGTTGCGCACCGGCTGGCGGTTGATCTCCAGGATCACGTCGCCCTCCATGAGGCCGGCCTGGGCGGCGGCGCTGTCCGGCGCGATGCCGCTGATGACGACGCCGGCGGTGGCGGGCGGCAGGCCGAGCTGACGCGCGATGTCGGGTGTCAGGTTGCGCACCTCGATGCCGGCGAGGGCGGTGCCTTTCTTATCGGCCTGGACCGACTCCTCCTCCGGCTGGGCGATCTCCTTGGGCTGCTCCGTGATCTTAATCTCGACGGTGACGGCCTTCTTTTCACGCAACAGCTCCACCTTCACAACCTTGCCGATCGGTGTCTGCGCCACGGTGTTGCGCAACACGCTCGGACCGTCTATCGCCTTGCCGTCGAAGGAGACGATGACGTCGCCGTTCTGGATGCCGGCGCGCGCCGCCGGGCCGTCGGGCAGCGCCTCGCTGACCAGGGCGCCCTTGCCGTCCTTCAACCCGAACTGCTTCGCCAGCTCCGGCGTGACCTCCTGGATCGAGACGCCGAGCCAGCCGCGCGTGACCTTGCCGCTCGTGACGAGGCTCTGCATCACCGCGCGCGCCATGCTCGCGGGCACGGCGAAGCCGATGCCCATGTAGCCGCCGGAGCGCGAGAAGATGGCGGTGTTGACGCCGACCAGCTCGCCGCGCGTATTCACCATCGCGCCGCCCGAGTTGCCCGGGTTGATCGCGGCGTCGGTCTGGATGAAGTCCTCGTAGTCGGCGATGCCGACGTTCGCCCGCCCGACCGCGCTCACGATGCCCATGGTCACGGTCTGGTTGAGGCCGAAGGGATTGCCGATGGCGAGCACGTATTCGCCGACCTCGAGTTTGTCGGAGTCGCCCCAGGGGATGGTCGGCAGGCCCGCGGCGTTGATCTTGACCACGGCGATATCGGACTTGGGATCGGTGCCGACGACCTTGCCGGTGAACTCGCGCTTGTCGGACAGCAGCACCTTGATCTCCTCGGCCTTGGCGATCACGTGGTTGTTGGTGACGATGTAGCCGTCGGCCGAGACGATGACGCCGGAGCCGAGACTCGCCTCGCGCCGCTCGCGCGGCATCTGGAAGCGGCGGAAGAATTCCTCGCCGAAGAACTGGCGGAAGAAGGGGTCGTCCATGAACGGCGCCGGGATCTCGCCGTCCTGGGCGCGCACCACGCGCGTGGTGGAGATGTTCACCACCGCGGGCATCACCGCCTTGACGATGGGGGCGAAGTTGGGCAGCGCGGCGCCGTTGAGCACCGCGGATCGCGCCGGCGCCTCCGTCTGGGCGTTGGCGTTCGGCACCCAATCGAGGCGCGGGCTGAAAAATACCCCGGCGGCCGCGCCGGTGAGCAGAAGCACGCCGGCGATTACACCGACCTTAAACGAACGACGATCTGAAGACATTCGGTCCCTCCCCGGGAGATTGGAAACGATACAACAACAATGGAGGGCGGACAGGGAAAAAAGTTCAGCGCGCGGAGGTGGTTTCAGGCCGCCCCGGCCTTTTTCTCCGCCCCGGCCTGCTTGCGGAACACGAGCCCGTCCTTGCCCGCGTCCACCACCACGGTGTCGCGCGCGCCGAACTTGCCGGCGAGGATCTCCTGCGCCAGCGGGTTCTCGACGCGGCTCTGGATGGCGCGCTTCAGGGGGCGCGCGCCGTACACCGGGTCGTAGCCGGCGGCGGCGAGGAAATCGAGCGCCTTGGGCGTGAGCTCGAGGTCCATCTCGCGCGCGCGCATGCGCTCGCGCAGATACTTGACCTGCAGCTCCGCGATGCGATGCAGCTCGCCGCGTCCGAGCGGATGGAACACCACGATGTCGTCAACGCGGTTGACGAACTCGGGGCGGAAGTGGCCGGCGACGATCTGCATCACCGCCTGCTTCATCTTGTCGTAATTCTCCTCTCCGGCCAATTCCTGGATCACGGTCGAGCCGAGGTTCGAGGTCATGATCACGATGGTGTTGCGGAAATCCACGGTGCGCCCCTGGCCGTCGGTGAGGCGGCCGTCGTCTAGCACCTGCAACAGCACGTTGAACACATCCGGGTGCGCCTTCTCGACCTCGTCGAGCAGGATCACGGAGTACGGCCGGCGGCGCACGGCCTCGGTGAGCTGACCGCCCTCCTCGTAGCCGACATAGCCCGGCGGCGCGCCGATCAACCGCGCCACCGAATGCTTCTCCATGTACTCCGACATGTCGAGGCGCACCATGGCCTCGTCGCTGTCGAACAGGAAGCCGGCCAGCGCCCGGGTGAGCTCGGTCTTGCCCACGCCGGTGGGCCCGAGGAACAGGAACGAGCCGTACGGCCGGCGCGGGTCGGACAGCCCGGCGCGCGAGCGACGGATGGCGTCGGAAACAACCTTGATCGCCTCGTCCTGGCCGACCACGCGGCCGTGCAGCGCCTCTTCCATGCGCAACAGTTTCTCGCGCTCGCCCTCCATCATCTTGGACACCGGGATACCGGTCCAGCGCGACACGACCTCGGCGATCTCGTTTTCGGTCACGGCCGAGCGCAGCAGCGTCCGCTCCCCGCCCTCGGCCTTGCCCGCGGCGGCGAGCTGCTTCTCAAGCTCGGGGATGCGCCCGTATTGCAGCTCCGACATGCGCGCCAGATCGCCGGCGCGGCGCGCGGTCTCGATCTCCAGGCGCGCGCGTTCGAGGGCTTCCTTGATGTGCGCCGCGCCGTGCACCTGCGCCTTCTCCGCCTTCCAGACCTCATCGAGGTCGGCGTATTCCCGCTCCAGCTTCCGGATCTCGCCCTCGAGCACCGTCAGGCGCTTCCTCGACGCCTCGTCGGTTTCCTTCTTGAGCGCCTCGCGCTCGATCTTGAGCTGGATCAACCGTCGGTCGAGCCGGTCCATGACCTCCGGCTTGGAGTCTATCTCCATGCGGATGCGCGAGGCCGCCTCGTCCACGAGGTCTATGGCCTTGTCCGGGAGCTGGCGGTCGGTGATGTAGCGGTGCGAGAGCGTGGCCGCGGCGACGATCGCCGGGTCGCCGATGTCCACGCCGTGGTGCACCTCGTATTTTTCCTTCAGCCCGCGCAGGATGGCGATGGTGTCCTCGACCGTGGGCTCGTCCACCAGCACCTTCTGGAAACGACGCTCGAGCGCGGCGTCCTTCTCCACGTACTTGCGATATTCGTCGAGCGTGGTGGCGCCGACGCAGTGCAGCTCGCCGCGCGCGAGCGCGGGCTTGAGCATGTTGCCGGCGTCCATCGCGCCCTCGGCGCGGCCGGCGCCGACCATGGTGTGCAGCTCGTCAATGAAAAGAATGATCTGCCCTTCCTGCTTGGCGAGCTCGTTCAGCACCGCCTTCAGGCGCTCCTCGAACTCGCCGCGGAACTTGGCCCCGGCGATGAGCGCGCCCATGTCGAGCGCGAGCACGCGCTTGCCCTTCAATCCCTCCGGCACCTCGCTGTTCACGATGCGCTGCGCCAGGCCCTCGACGATCGCGGTCTTGCCCACGCCCGGCGCGCCGATGAGCACCGGGTTGTTCTTGGTGCGCCGCTGGAGGATCTGGATCACGCGCCGGATCTCCTCGTCGCGCCCGATCACGGGGTCGAGCTTGCCCTGCTCGGCGCGCTCGGTGATGTCTATGGCGTATTTCTGCAGCGCCTGCCGGGTCTCCTCGGCGCCCGGGTCCTCGACCTTCTGCCCGCCGCGCAACGCCTCGATCGCGCCCTCGACGCCGTTCTTCGAGAGCCCGGCCTGCTTCAAAAGTTTGCCGAGCTCGCCCGCGTCCTCGAGCGCCGCGAGCACGAACAGCTCGCTCGAAATGTACTGATCGCCGCGTTTCTGCGCGTACTTGTCGGTGAGATTCAGCAGCTTGGAAAGATCGTTGGAGATATGCACTTCGCCGCCCGCGCCCTCGACCTTCGGCAGCCGGTCCAGGGCCTGGGACAGCTTGCTGCGCAGGGCGTTGACGTTGACGTCGGCCCGGGTCAGCAGGTGGCGCGTGGTGCCGCCTTCCTGGTCCAGCAGCGCCGCCATGACATGCGCCGGCTCGATGAACTGGTGGTCGCGCCCGAGCGCCAGGCTCTGCGCCTCGGCAAGCGCCTGCTGAAACTTGGTCGTCAGTTTGTCCATGCGCATGAGATTACTCCGACGTTTTTCATATCGGTTGATCAGAAAATGGGGGCCGGGGCCCCGATTTCAAGCCATGCCGCCCACGACCGGGTCGGGCCGCCATTCAGGCGGCGTTTATTTTAATGCGGGATGCTCCGCCCCGCACCCAGGGCTACTTTCTCTTGCTTGTCCAAGAGAAAGTAGCCAAAGAGAAGGACCCCCCGGATGGCGCGACTTTTCCCACTACGCATCCCGCTCCGCGGGAAAGCCCGGGGCGCACA
>MFSY01000068.1:6842-7904 GCA_001785175.1 Candidatus Muproteobacteria bacterium RIFCSPHIGHO2_01_FULL_65_16
CGCTGATAGCTGATAGCTGACCGCTGATAGCTTGTTTAGCTGATCGCTTATTTTCTCCGCGCCTCTGCGGTTAGAACCATCCTGTGCCTGGGCTAGTTCGCAGCACGGGCGGCGGCGCGGCCGCGGCGTTCGTTGACCGTGAACAGCAGCCCGAGCCCGGCGATGAAAAACACCGTCGTGGCGAGCAGGCCCAGGCGGTGGTCGCCGCGCGCGAGATAGGTCACAAGCCCGTAGCTCATGGGCCCGATCGTCGCCGCGAGCTTGCCGGCGAGCCCCCAGAGGCCGAAGAACTCCGCCGTGCGCTCGGGCGGCGAGAACTGTCCGACCAGGGCGCGCCCGGCGGACTGGCTCGAACCGAGCGCGACGCCGACGAGATTCGCCACCACCCAGAACCACGCGCGCGATTCGGTGAGATAGGCAAGCACGAGCGCCGCGATCCAGACCAGCAGCGTGGCCGCCAGCGTCGGCACCGACCCGAGCCGGTCCTGGACATGGCCGAAGGCGAACGCGCCGGCGGCCGCCGTGACGTTCATCACCAGGATCATCACTATCGTCTCCTGCATGCCGAACCCCATCACCTGCTGCGCGTAAACCGCGGCGAGCACCACGATCGTGTTGATCCCGCTGTAGTACACGGCGAGCGTGAGCAGGAAGCGAAACAGATCGCGGTACCGGCGCGCGTGCGCCAGCGTCTCGCGCACGCGCGCGAAGCCGAGATGAAGATAATTCTCCCCCGGCGGCAGCGGCTGCGGGCGCGCGCGCTCGCGCAGCCAGAGGAAGGTCGGGAGCGAGGCGACGGCGAAGGCCGCGGCGGTGATGAGCATCGTCGCCGGCACGAATTGCGCCGCGCTCTCGCCGCGCGCCTCGGCCCAGGCGATGTAGGCCAGGCACAGCCCCAGCACCAGCAGGCCGCCGATGTAGCCGAGCGCCCAGCCGTAGCCCGAGATGCGGCCCATGTCCTTCTGCGCCGCGATCTCGGGCAGGAACGCGGCGACGAAATTCTCGCCCGCGGAGAACATGAAGGCCGAGGCGATCACGAACGTCATGGCGAGCGCGACATCG
>MFSY01000068.1:7916-10080 GCA_001785175.1 Candidatus Muproteobacteria bacterium RIFCSPHIGHO2_01_FULL_65_16
AGGGCCAGCAGCCCGGTGAACAGCACGCAGCCGGCGGTGGTGACGGCGAGAAAGCGCTTTTTGCCGGCCGAGTGATCCGCGATCGCGCCGAGCACCGGGGCGCTTGCGAGCACCAGAAGATTGGCGCCGCCCATGGCCACGGTCCACAGCAGCGTCGCGGCGCCGCCGCGACCGGCGCCGCCGCCGGCCACGACGGCCACGAAGTAGGCGTTGAACACGGCGGTGAGCACGACGGTGGTGTAGCCGGAGTTGGCGAAGTCGAACATCGCCCAGGCGAAGATTTCGCGCCGTCCCGCGGGCGCCGCCCGGGTCGCAGGTACTCTTCGTTTTGGCTTATCTGCGATCACCGGCTACCGTCCGCGCGGCTGCGGAAAATCAGCATAGCGCAGGGGATAATCGTGTCAACATGTTTGAACATGATGCTTTGTTGACATTATCGCTGTAACATTTGCCGTTTCTCGTCACATGACCGCTCGCGGACGGTGCAGTCTATCTATATATAATTCGAATAAACTCGCTTGCACCCACCTGACCATGCTCCCCCTGTTCCAAATCCTCGTCGCGGCCGCTTCATTGTCATTTGCGTCCCTGGCGGCGGCCGCGGCGGCCGGGCCGGCGCCGGACCTGACGACAAGCGGCGCCGGCGTCCTGGCCGTCGTCGTTTTCATCGCGGCCTACGGCATGGTGATCGGCGAGGAGTTCTCGCAGTTGCGCAAATCCAAGCCGGTGATCGTCGCCGCGGGCGCGATCTGGGTCCTGGTGGCGCTCGCCTACGCCGCCCGCGGCGAGGCCGCTGCGGCGGCGCAACTGCTGCGCGCCAATCTGCTCGAGTACGCGGAGCTGATGTTGTTCCTGCTCGCGGCCATGACCTTCATCAATACGCTCGAGGAGCGCAATCTCTTCAAGGCGCTGCGTTCGTGGATGGTGTCATCGGGGTTTTCCCTGCGGGCGATCTACTGGCTCACGGGCCTGCTCGCGTTCTTCGTCTCGCCCTTCGCCGACAATCTCACCACGGCGCTGGTCATGGCGGCGGTGGTGCTGGCGGTCGCGCCGGAAAACAAAAGGTTCATCGCCGTCTCGTGCATCAACATCGTGGTCGCGGCCAACGCCGGCGGCGCCTTCAGTCCCTTCGGCGATATCACCACGCTCATGGTCTGGCAGAAAGGCGTGGTGCGGTTCGAGGAGTTCTTCGCGCTTTTTGTCCCATCCCTCGTCAACTGGCTGGCGCCGGCCGCGTGCATGGCATTCGCCGTGGACAAGGGGCGACCGCCGGCGCACGGGGAGCGCGTCACGGTGAAGTTCGGCGGCTACGCCGTCGTCGCGTTGTTTCTCGGCACCATCGCGCTCACGGTGGGCATGCACCACTTCCTGCACCTGCCGCCGTTCCTCGGCATGATGACGGGCCTCGGGCTGCTCAAGGTCTACGGCTACTTCATCCGGCGCGACGAGCTGCGCAACCAGCCGGCCATACCCGAGCCCGACACCGAGGCGTTCAACTGGCGCGAATACTACAAGCCCGCGGTGAAGCCGTTCGACATCTTCATCAGCATGAAACGCGTGGAGTGGGATACGCTCATGTTCTTCTACGGCGTGGTGCTGTGCGTGGGCGGCCTGGGGGCGCTCGGCTATCTCGCGCTGCTTTCCACCTCGCTGTATCAGGGGCTGGGCGCGACTTCGGCGAATGTACTGATCGGGATCGCCTCCGCGGTGATCGACAACATCCCGATCATGTACGCCGTGCTCAGCATGAACCCGGACATGCCGCACGGCCAGTGGCTGCTGGTCACGCTCACCGCCGGCGTCGGCGGCTCGCTCCTCTCCATCGGCTCGGCCGCCGGCGTGGCGCTCATGGGCCAGGCGCGCGGCGTCTACACCTTCTTCGCGCATCTCAAATGGACCTGGGCGGTGGCGCTCGGCTACGCCGCTTCGATCTGGGTGCACTTCCTGATTAACGCGAGATTGTTTTAAATTATTCTGGGGCCACAGATGAACGCAGATTTAAAAAACAATAATCAACACATTTATCCGCGTTCATCTGCGGTTCCAAAAATAATATAAACGGCTTTTCTTTTGCATTTCCATGATGCTACCGGACGACATCGCGCTCACCGTGCGCCGTGCGCTGGCGGAAGATGTGGGGTCGGGCGACCTCACGGCGGCGCTC
>MFSY01000069.1 GCA_001785175.1 Candidatus Muproteobacteria bacterium RIFCSPHIGHO2_01_FULL_65_16
CGTAATCCTGTGAATCCTGTCTATTTCTTTCTTGTCAGTTCAATAGCCAATTCGAGCGCAGCATGAAGGCTCGATGGATCGGCCTTGCCGGTGCCGGCGAGTTCGAGCGCGGTGCCGTGGTCCACGGAGGTGCGCACGAACGGCAGGCCGAGCGTGACGTTCACGGCGTGCGCGAAGTCGCGGTGTTTGATCACCGGCAGGCCCTGGTCGTGGTACATGGCGAGCACGGCGTCCACGCCTTTGAGCTGCGCCGGGATGAAGGCCGTGTCCGCCGGGACCGGCCCGCGCAGACGCATGCCGCGAGCGGCGAGCTCGCGAACGATCGGCTCGATGACCTCGATCTCCTCGCGCCCCATGTGGCCACCCTCGCCGGCGTGGGGGTTGAGGCCGCAGACAAGGACCGCGGGGTCGGGGATGCCGAATCGCTTCTTGAGGTCCCGGTGCAGCACCTCGAGCACCGCGCGCAGCCGCTCGCGCGTGATCGCGCGCGGAACCTCGGAAAGCGGCAGATGTGTGGTCGCGAGCGCCACGCGCAGGCTCCCGGCGGCGAGCATCATGACCGGCTGCGCGCAGCCCGCGCGCGCGGCGAGAAATTCGGTGTGGCCGGTGAACGGAATGCCGGCGTCGTTGATGGCGCCCTTATGCACGGGGCCGGTGACGAGGGCGTCGAACTCGCCGCGCAGGCAGCCGTCCGCCGCTGTCTCCAGGGTTTTGATCACGTACGGCGCATTGGCCGGATCGGGCCGGCCCGCGGTCACGGGCGCGGCGGCCGGTACCGGCAGCAGAAACACCCCGGCTTGCGCCTGCCCGCGGCCGCGCCACTCCCCGGGGGCGAATGCGCGCTTGAGCCGACGCGCGCGATCCGCCAGCACCTCGGGATCGGCGATCAGCACGGCCGCCGCCCCGGCCGGTGGCGCAATCTGCACGCACAGGTCCGGGCCGATGCCGGCGGGCTCGCCGGGGGTGAGGGCGATGACGGAAATCATAACTGCGAGTTACAAGTAACAAGTAGCAAGTTACAAGTAGCGAGGGGCGAGGGAATGCTCATTACTTTTCTTGCCACTTGTAACTTGCAACTTGTCACTCGTTTTCCATGTATTCCACGTAGGCCTCGTCGCGCAACTGGCGCAGCCACTGTTCGTAACGCTCGTCGGCCTTGCGCGCGTGGATCTGGCCGCGGGCGGCGGCGCGGTTGCGCTCCTGGCTGATGTCCTGGCTGCGGCGCCCGAGGACCTGGATCAGGTGCAGCCCGAAGGACGTGGGCACCGGCGCGCTCAACTGGCCGGGCTTGAGCGCGCTCATCGCCTTCTCGAAGTCCGGCACCGTCTGGCCGGGGCTGATCCAGCCGAGATCGCCGCCCTCGGCGGCCGAGGCCGTGTCCTCGGAGTGCGCCCGGGCCAGGGCGGCGAAGTCCTCGCCGTTCTCGATCCGGCCGCGCAGCTGCAGCAGCTTCTTGCGCGCCTCCTCCGCGCCCAGGATCTCGCTCGGCCGGAGCAGAATGTGGCGCGCGTGCGTCTGGGTGACGGCCGCGGCGGCCGCCATCTCGCCGCGCTTGTCGTTCAGCTTGATGATATGGAATCCATTCGGGCCGCGCAGCACATCGCTTACCTCGCCCTTACGCATCTTCCCGAGCGCCGCGAGAAACAGTTCCGGCAGCTGCCCGGCCTTTTTCCAGCCGAGGCCGCCGCCCTTGAGCGCCTCGGCGCCGGTGGAGTGGCTGATGGCGGCCTGCCCGAAGTCGCCGCCCTGGCGCAGCTGCCGGAGGATGTCGTCCGCGCGTTGCTTCGACGCCTGGATGGTTTCGGGCGCGGCGGATTCGGGGATGGCGATGAAGATATGCGCGATGTTGTATTCGAGGCTCACGCGCGCGCGGTTTTCCTGGTCCTCGAGGAAGCCGGTGATCTCGGCCTCCGTCACGGTGACGCGGTTATTGATCTCGCGCTCGACCAGCTGCTGGATGGCGAGTTGGTCGTGGACCTGGTTGCGGAACGCCGCCGGGTCCAGGCCGCGGCGCGCGAGGGTCTTGATGAAATTCTCCGGCGTGGTCTTGTCGCGGCGGGCGATGTTGCGCAGCGCCTGCTCGACGTCCTCGTCGCCGACGCGGATGCCGCTTTTGGCGGCCAGTTGCAACTGGACGCGCTCCATGATCATGCGTTCGAGCACCTGCCGCTTCAGTATCGCGTCGGTCGGGGCCTTGATCTTTTCCAGCGCCAACTGTTTTTTCGTCTCCGCCAGGCGCATGGAAAGCTCCGTCTCGGTGATCACCTCGTCGTTAACCACGGCCGCGATGCGGTCAACGTCGTCCACCGGGACCGCGGCGCCGAGCGGCGCCGCCGCGACCAGCAGCAGGAGCGCCGCCGCCGGCAGGCGGTGGCGGAGCGAACGGGAGGCGGCGGCGTGGACAGGCATGATTTCCGGGACGCTTCGGGGCGGGCGGTTTCGCGGCGCCGATAGGATAGCACGAAGCGCCGGGCCTGCGGAAAACGTCGCGTCAGGGCGCGGGAGTGTCACCGGCCGCGCGCGTGCTCGCCGGGAACGAGAACAGGCTCTGCGTGAGCGGGCTCTCCGGCACGGTGCCGCGCTTGCTCAGGCCGGTCAGCTCGAGCTCGAACATGGCGGCGTTGACCTGGTCGTTGGTTGTGCTTATGTATCGCCGGGTCGCGACCAGGCGCAGCGCCCAGCAGCAGGCGTTGTATTCCAGGCCGGCGTAGGTTTCCAGGTTGCGGTTGTCGTGCTGGGAATAGATCGAGCGCGCCCGCAGCGCCCAGCGGCCGCCCACGGGCCACTCGGCGGAGACGTCCGTCTGCCGCAGCTCGCCGCGGATGTGGCGCTGGCCGAGATTCAGGATCTTGTTCCGCTCCGGGTTGTATTGCAGATATATATTGCTTTTCTGGGTCTCGTCCGTGCCCCGGCCCCACTGCACGCTCGCGCGCGCGTGCCAGTTGCCGACGAGCCAGGCGGCGGCCTCGGCCACGGTGTCCGAGGTGTCGCTGCCGATCGTGCCGGGCGGCAGGTTCACCTTGCGGTCGGCGAAATAATGGATCCGGCCCAGGCTCAACCGCAACCGCTCGACCCCGTCTTGGCCGTCGAGGAGCCGGGTCGTGAGCGCGGCCGTGATCTGGTTGGCGTCGCCGACGCGGTCGCCGCCGGAAAAGCGGTTGTCGCGAAAGAGATTGGTGAAGCTGAAATCGGCGGCGCCGGTGTCGAAGTTGGGCAGGTCGTCCTGGCCCTTGTACGGGACGTACAGGTAGAACAGCCGCGGTTCCAGGGTCTGCGTGTACTCGCGCCCGCCCCACGCGCTGTCGCGGTCGAAGAACAGGCCGGTGTCGAGACTGTAGACGCCGCGCGTGAGCTCGGGTGACGTGTCCGCGACCCCGGCGGTGTCGCCCGCGAGGTCGTAGCCGATGTAGCGCGCGCCGAGCCGGGGCGTGAAAAAGCCGTAACCCCGCGTGAGCGGCAGGCTGAGCGCCGGATTGAGATTGAGGCGCTCGCCGTTGAGCCGCTGCCCGCGGTGGAACCTGGTCCACTCGCTGTCGAGGTGATAGCGCGGCCCGCTGCTGCCGCTCGGCGGCGTGGTCGCCAGCGTCAGCTGCGGCAGGCGGGCGTAGGGCCGGTCCGCCTCGGCGATGGTGTTGTCCACCGTCTGGTAGTCGGAGAGGCGGGCGTCGAAATTCCACCGCAGCCCGCGGTACCGGACGTCGGCGTTCTGCGGCATGTGCGTCTGGCTCGTGATCGCGAGCCGGTCGCCGAAATCGCTGAGATAGTTTTTGTCCGAGACCCCGCGGATGTCGGCGCCGGCGGACCAATACCGGCCGAGCGCGTGTTGGTGTTTGAACGCGCCGGCGGCGCGGTCCTCGCCGCCGACCTTGTCGTTTTCCAGGATGTCGAAATCCAGCCGGCCCTCGTGGCGCCGGCCGAGATAGCGGAACTCGTTTTGCAACTGCACCCCGCGCTTGGACAGGATCCGCGGGGTGATGGTGGCGTCGTAGTTGGGGGCGATGTTCCAGTAGTAGGGCACGGCGATCTCGGTGCCCAGGTTTTCCGAGGTTCCGAGGCGCGGGAACAGAAAGCCGGACTTGCGCCGGTCGGAGATGGAAAAGCTGAGATAGGGCAGGTAGAAGATCGGCACGCCCTGGAACGCGACGGTGGTGTGGTAGGCGGTGCCCAGGTCGTCGGCGGTGTCGAGCTCGAGCTCGCTCATCCTGAGAAACCAGCTGTCCTGGCCGGGCGGGCAGGTGGTGAAGCGCGCCCGGCGCAGGCGCATCAGATCGGGGCCGGCGAGCTCGATGCGCTCGGCGTCGCCGCGGACAAGTCCGTGCGCCAGCGTGTAGCTGCTCGGCCCGGCGTAGCCGGTGTGGGATTCGAGCTGCAAGTGCAGCTCGGAGGTCGCGAGGCTGTCGCCGGCGGCGTTGCCCAGGCGGATGTCGCCGGTGGCGTCGGCCTGGTCCGCGGCCTTGTCGTAACGCAGCCGGTCGGCGGTCAGGCGGTCGCCGCCCCGTTCGAGCTCGACGTCGCCGATAAACTCGCTGACGCCACCCGCCACCGATCGCACCTCGCGCGCGTATATCTGCGTCGGCGGCGCGGGTGCACCCGGCGCGGGCGCCCGCGGCTGCAGCGCCGGCAGCGGCGCGGGGCAGGCGGTCTCGTCGGCCGCCGGGGCGGGGGCGCACAGAAGTACCGCCGCGGCGAACAGGATCGGCCGGGCGGCGCGCGCGGGTGGCATGGAGTATGGGGGCGGCATTGTTTATTATTGGCCTGGCATAAAATTGCATAGAACGCCCCGCCCATCAAGCACTCACCGCACGCCGCCGCCCGGCGCCACAGGAACGATCTTGGATAACAGACTCGCAGCGCTCAAGGATTGGATCGGCCGGGTCCTGCGCGTGTCGGTATACGACATCCGCCCGGCGTCGGCCGACGCGAGTTTCCGCCGCTATTTCCGCGTCCGCGCCGGCGGCGCCACCTACATCGCCATGGACGCGCCCCCGGAGCAGGAGGACATGCGCCCCTATGTGCGCATCGCCCGGCGTCTCCACGAGCTCGGGCTCAACGTCCCGCGCATCCTCGAGCAGGACCTCGAACGCGGGTTTCTGCTGATCAGCGACCTGGGCGAGCGGCTGTACCTGGCGCAGCTGAACGCAGACACGGTCGAGCGGCTCTACGGCGACGCCCTCGGGGCGCTGGTGGTGTTGCAGGCCGGCGCCTTCTCCCGCCGCGCGCCGGACGAGGAGCCGTTGCTGCCCGACTACGACGCGGCGCTGCTCACGCGCGAGATGGAGCTGTTTCGCGAGTGGTATCTCGGCCGGCACCTGGGCCGCGCGCTCGGCGCGCGCCAGCACGACGTGCTCGACCGGTCGTTCGAGTTTCTCACGCGCGCCGCGCTGGCGCAGCCGCGGGTGTGGGTGCACCGCGACTACCACTCGCGCAATCTCATGGTGACCGACGTCAACAACCCCGGCATCCTGGATTTCCAGGACGCCGTCGTCGGGCCCGTGACCTACGATCTGGTGTCGCTGCTGCGCGACTGCTACATCGCCTGGCCGCGCGCGCGGGTGGAGGACTGGGCCAAGGGCTACCACGAGCTCGCCCGGCAGTCCGGCATCCCGGTGGGCGACGACGACGCCCTGTTCCTGCGCTGGTTCGACCTGATGGGCGTGCAGCGCCACCTCAAGGCGAGCGGCATCTTCGCGCGCCTCAATTATCGCGACGGCAAGCCCGGTTATCTGCCGGACATACCGCGCACCCTGGGTTATGTGCTGGAGGTCGGCGCGCGTTACCCGGAGCTCGAGGAGCTGCACGCGCTGCTGCTGGAGCTCAAGGTGCCGGGGGCGGCATGACCACGGTCATGATACTCGCGGCCGGGCGCGGCGAGCGCATGCGCCCCCTGAGCGACGCGGTCCCGAAGCCGCTGCTCGTGGCCGGCGGCAAGCCGCTGATCGTGCATCTGATCGAGGGCCTGGCGCGCGCGGATCTGCGCGACATCGTCGTCAACCACTCCCATCTGGGCGAGAAGATCGTGGCGGCGCTGGGCGACGGGCGGCGCCACGGCGTGCGCATCGCCTATTCACACGAAGCGGGCGGCGGGCTGGAGGCGGGCGGCGGGATTTACCAGGCGCTCGATCTCATCCGGGGCGATCCGTTCATCGTGGTCAACGGCGATATCTGGACCGATTACCCGTTCGCGCGCCTGCCGCGCCGCCTGGCGGGCGAGGCGCACCTGGTGCTGGTGGATAACCCGCCGCACCATCCGCGCGGCGATTTCGCCCTGCGCGCCGGCCGCGTCGCCGCCGCCGGCGCGCCGAAACTCACGTTCAGCGGCATCGGCGTCTATGCGCGCCGGCTGTTCGACGGTTGCCGCCCGGGCAAGTTTCCGCTGGCGCCGCTGCTGCGGCAGGCCATGGAGCGCGGCGCGGTCAGCGGCGAACATCACGCCGGGCGCTGGCTGGACGTCGGGACGCCGGAGCGCCTGGCGGAACTGGAACGCGCCTTGACCGGCAACGGCGGAACCACAGATGAACACGGATGAACGCGGATCAGAAATTAAGGATGACCTCACCGCAGAGGCGCGGAGGCGCGGAGAGAAATAAGCAATTAGCGATTAGCAATTAGCGATTAGCTAAATGAGCAATCAGCTATCAGCGATCAGCTTGAACCGTCCCCCAAGGGTTCGCCGCACACCAAAGGCACCGGAA
>MFSY01000070.1 GCA_001785175.1 Candidatus Muproteobacteria bacterium RIFCSPHIGHO2_01_FULL_65_16
AGGGACGTGCGCCCCGGGCTTTCCCGCGGAGCGGGATGCGTAGCGGGAAAGTTCGCGCCATCCGGGGTGTCCTTTCTTCTGGTTACTCTTCTTTGGACAAGCAAAGAAGAGTAGCCCTGGGTGGCCGCTCCTGCGCATCCCTGCGCCCGCGGCATTGGTGCATCCATGCACGGCACGGGAAATAATGGAGCATCTCGCATTCATATAAACGCCGCCCGCAGGGCGGCTCGACACGAATTTCGACATGGACATTATCGTCTCGTATTCATGGAACCATTTCTTCCCGGCGCGCCGGGAGGCGCTGCACGTCCTGAAGGAATTCGGCGATCCCGGCGCGACGATGGAAAAAACGGCCGTGGCCGGGATCGCCGTCGTCCACACCGTCCTGGACAGCCGCGATGTCATCCGGCGCTGCCGGGAGCGTGCGCGCACCGGGCCGCAGTTTGAGTTCGCCGTCAAATGGGTGCCGGTGGATCACTGGTGCGCCACCGACCTCGACGCCATGAGGAAAGTGATCCAGGAACAACTCAGGCCGCGGATAGGCGCCGATGAAACCTGGGGGATGAAGGTCCACAAACGCCGCTGGCAGCGCTACCACACGAGCGAGATCGTCGCGCACCTCGCGGCCGGCATGGACCGGAAGGTCAACCTCGACCAACCGGACTGGATCCTGTGGGTGGACGTGGTCGGCGCCGACACCGCGCTCGCCCTGCTCCGGCCGGATGAAATTTTTTCCCTGGAACCGGCGCATACATGAAAGCCGATCACATGGGATTGCGGCGCGCGATATACCGGCTTCTCTTGTGGCGCGCGCCGCGCCGCGCTCAGCGCCCGGCGATGGCGGCCGCGCCGGCCTTGGCCACCGCCAGGTCCTGCTCCGCGTTGCCCCCGCCCACGCCGATACCGCCGATGACCACGCCGTCAACCACGAGCGGCAGGCCGCCGGGCAGCACGGTGAACTTGCCGCCGGTGGTCGAGGCGAGCTCGGTGACGATGTGCGGCGGGATGCCGGTCTCGTGCGTTGGCTTGCGCACCGACGCCGCGGTGTAGGCCTTGGCGAACGCGGTGTGGTTGGTGTGAACGAACGCGCCTTCCATCTTGATGAAGCCCACCAGGTTTCCGCCCTGGTCCACGACCGCGACGCCCATCGGCGCCTTGACCTCCCTGGCCTTGGCCACGGCGGCCGCGAGTATTTTCTGGATCACATCGGCCGTGAGCCGCGGCGCGTCCGCGCCGGCGCCGCGAGGCATGGCGATACCGAGCATGGCGAGGAAACAAATGGCGGACGCCGGAAACAATCTTTTTGTCATCGCTCCTCCGTGAGACCGAGCCGTGGGACAAATACTGTAGGGACCGTCTAAAAATTGCCTCTCATGTAGGTTGGGTTAAGCCGCGTAAGCGGCGAACCCAACAAAATCATATTGTTCGTTTGATGTTATTTGGTGGATTCGCTGCGCTTAATCCACCCTACATTTTTGGACGATCGCGCGCGACATTCGTACGTCCCTGTACAGCACGGAAAACTCAAGGATTTCTCTGTTTGTTATCCGATACTTTTCTTTGCGCCTTCGCGTCTTTGCGACAAATAATCATACTTAAATCAGACCTTCCTTAATGGAGCCCGCAGAGAGATTTGAACTCCCGACCGCCTGATTACAAATCAGGTGCTCTACCAACTGAGCTATGCGGGCGTTGCCGAAGGAAAAGGCATTGTAAGCATAAGCCCCGGGGCGGGCAACGCGCTCACGGCGCGGGGGCGTCGGCCTTGTCCGCGGGCGCGGGGGGCGCATCGGGGAGCGGGGGCGCGGGACAGGCCGTCTCGCGCACCTCGATTCCGGCCTGGCCCCAGTTCTGTTGCCTCAGTTTTTCCGGAGCGAAATCGCCGGGCTTGATCTCGAGCCAGTAGGATGTGCTGGCCTTATACGTCGGCTCCAGCTTCGCCTTGACGCCCTTGGCGACGAGCCGCTTCACGTGTGCGCGCGCGTTGGCCTCGACCGAGAAAAGCCCGAGCGAGATCGCGTTCCGCATCTTGTCTTCCTGGATCAGCGCGTGGTCCTTGAAGCCGAGGTTGGTCAGCTCCTTGCGCCGGCGCTCGGCCGCCGCCTTGGAAGGAAACGGGGGCAGGAACACGCGGTAACCGGAGACCAGCTCGCGCCGTTCCTCGCGCAGATCGGATCCGATCTGCGACTCCGCGAGCCGCGCCGATGCGACACCGGCGGACTGAGCCGCGGCGAACGGCCCGATGCGGTGGCACAGCGCGGCGGCGGGCGGCCGGGGCGGGCGCGGTCTGGGCCTGACGCCGGGCTCGGACAGCAGGCGCATCCTGTCGGCCGCGATCGGCGGCCGCGGCGCCAGGGACTCGTCCATATCGGCGTTCTTGTACCACTGGGCCCACATCCACAGGCCGATATTGGCCAGCACGAGGGCGGCGAAGAACCATTTCATAACGTATCCGCGATCCGCACCAGGCCCTTGAGCACCAGATCCGGAACCACCATCACCGGCCGGCGCAGGCGCGGCTCGAGCAGCTGCGCGTCGCCGCCGGTGAGAAAAATCTTCAGCTCGCTCCACAGGGAGTTCTGTTGTTCCTCGATGACACGCTCGATCGCGCCCGCCAGGCCGACGATCGTGCCCGCCGCCACGCCGTCGGCGGTCGAGCGCGCCAGGCAGGTCGCATCGTTTCCCGGCGTCGCGTCAATTCCCGCGGTCCCGCGCACAAGACTCTGGCGCAGCAGCAGCAATCCCGGAAAGATGACGCCGCCCTTGAACACGCCCTCGGCCGAAAGCGCGTCCACGGTGACGGCGGTGCCGCAATCCACCACGCACGCCGGCCCCTGCGTCAGGCCGCGCGCGGCGATCAGGGCGGCCCAGCGGTCGGCCCCGAGCGCGTACGGGTCGGCATAGCCGTTCTTCACGCCGAGTTGCTCGGCCTGCGGCGTCACCAGATACGGCGCGAGCGACCAGCGCCGCTTGAGCCACTTCTTCAGCCCGCCCATGACCTCGCGCCCGGCCACGCTCACGACCACTATCTTCTCCGGCGTGGGCATACCCTCCCACACCTCGTCCAGCAGGTTTTCAATCTTGCCGCTCCGGTGCAGCGCCGAGCGCGGCTCCCACCAGCCGCTCCCATGCAACACCCATCGCAGGCGGCTGTTGCCGATGTCCAGCAATAACATGCTCATGCCGCCGGCCTCAGGCTGATGTCCCCGGAATAAAACGCGCGCGTCCGCCCCTGCGCATCGCGCAGCAGCAGCGCCCCGGAATCGTCTATTCCCGCCACCGTGCCGCGGTGCACCGTCTCCCCCTGCATCAGCCGCACGGGCCTGCCGGCGTACAGATGCCGCCGCTCCCATTCCGCCTGAAACGGCGCGAACCCGTGCGCGCCGAATTTCTCGCACGTGCGCGCGAGCTGCCCGATGACCAAAGCCGCGAGGCGGTTGCGATCCACGGACGCGCCGGTGATGGTTTGCAGATCCACCCACGGCTGATCAATGCGCGCGCCGTCGCGCTCGGCGATGTAGCCGTTGACGCCCACGCCCAGCACCACCAGGCACGGGCCCGCGGCCTCGCCCTCGACGTCCGCCAGGAGTCCCGCGAGCTTGCGTCCATTCCATAAGACATCGTTCGGCCACTTGAGCCGGGCGCCGTCCACGCCGTACTCCTCGAGCGCGCGCGTGAGCGCCACGCCCGCGGCCAGAGCCAGGCCCGCGACCATGCCGGGACCGCTCTGGAAGCGCCAGGCGATAGAGAGCATGAGATTGTGATACGGCGTCGTGACCCAGTTGCGGCCGCGCCGGCCGCGCCCGCACGGCTGGGCCTCGGCCAGGCAGACGTGGCCGGAGGCCGCGTCGCGCGCGCGTTCCAGAAGGTAGCGGTTGGTTGAATCCACCTCTTCGAGGATTTCGAGCCGGCCGCGCCATTCGAACCCGGCGGCCGCGAGCCGCTTGCGAATGACTCTCTCGTCGAGCGGCGCGAGCTGCGTTGCCAGGCGGTAGCCGCGGCCGGTGACGCGGTGGATCTCCACCCCCGCCGCGGCCAGCCCCTTGACCCCCTTGCACACGGCGGCGCGCGTGACGCCGAGCGCGCGCCCCATGTCGGTGCCGGAATGGAAACCGCCGTCGGCCAGTAGCCTGAGAAGCTCGATCCGCGTCGTCATGTCGGCATTTTAGCAGGCGGACGCGCCCCGTTTCTGCCTCTTGCGCCCAAATGCCAAGGGGGCAAACCGGACACCGCCGATGACATCCAAATACCTGACAAACGGGGTCGGCCGCCCGAACCGCCGGGGGGCTTTGATTCCTGCGGATGGCGGATGGATAATGCCTGCGTTCCAGCCACGCGAGGTCTCCTTGGAAAACGGCCGATTAAACGGCAGGGGGTAGAAAAATGAAGAATAACAGCCTCAACATGGGAACCATTCTCAACCACGGCGTTATCCTTGCGGCGACGCTCGCCGGCGCCGCGCCGGCGGCGGCGTTCCAGTTCGAGAGCGCCGGCGGCGAAACGAGCGGGAGCTTCGATACCACTGTTTCCTACGGCGCCTCGATGCGCGCGCAGGGGCGCGAGCCGTCCCTCGTCGGCATCACCAACGGCGGCACCGCGCGCTCGGTCAACGAGGACGACGGCAACCTGAATTACGACAAGGGCGACATGATCTCATCCGCCCTCAAGGTGACTCACGACCTCGACCTGAAGCGCGGCAATTACGGCCTGCTCCTGCGCGGCAGCTACTTCTACGATTACATCGCGGACCACAAGGACGAGCTCGGCACGCTCGCACGCGACCGCACCGACAGCGACGTGCAGCTTCTGGACGCCTTCGTGCGCGGCGGCTTCGATGTCGGCGGGCGGGCGCTGAACCTGCGCTACGGCAAGCAGGTGGTAAGCTGGGGCGAGAGCACCTTTATCGGCAACGGCGTCAACGTCATCAACCCGGTGGACGTCGCCAAGCTGCGCACGCCGGGCGCGGAGCTTAAGGAAGGCCTGATCCCCACCACCATGCTGTGGGCGTCGCAGGAGCTCGGCGATCACACGAGCGTCGAGGCCCTGGTGCTGACAAATTTCAACAAGACCCGCACCGACCCGCGCGGGACGTTCTTCAGCACCAACGATTTCGGCACCGACGACGGCGACAAGGCCTATGTCGGCTTCGGCCGGCGCAAAGATCAGCATTTCTCACTGGCCAACTACTTGACCGACACGACCGCACAGGCGTGGATCCCGCGCGCCGATGACCGCATGCCCAGCGACCATGGGCAACACGGCCTATCGCTGAGGCAATTCGTGCCCGACTGGAATAACACGGAATTCGGCCTCTATTACCTCAAGTATCACAGCCGTACCCCCATCGCGACCGGTATTCGAGGAAGTGCAAGTACAAGTCTTGGCACAGGTACGGCAAGATATTTCATCGAATATCCCGAAGACATCCACCTGTACGGCCTTAGCTTCAACTCCACGGGGCCGGGCGGGAGCGCTCTCCAGGGCGAGTATTCCTATCGGCCCAACCAGCCCATGCAGCTGGCCACGATCGAGCTGCTGCTTGCGGGGCTCGGCGCGGCGAACAACATCACCGGCGACGCGACGGCGGCTAACGCGGTGCCGGTCGGCACGGAGATCAGCGGTTACCGGCGCGTGCACATGCACCAGTTGCAACTGACCGCAACCAAGGTTTTCAGCCAGGTACTGGGCGCGGAGCAATTGGCGCTGACGGGAGAAGCGGGTTATACCTATCTGAGCCTGCCGGCCGGCCTGCTCTTCGCCGGGCCCGGCACACACCTGCCGGCGCCCGGCTCGTCCACCGCGACCTCGGGCGGCTCCGTGCAACCCAACGGCGAGGGTTACGCCACCAAGGGATCTTCCGGCTACCGCCTGCTCATGCGCCTGGACTTCCCCGGTGCGATCGGGGCGGCGACGCTGTCGCCGCGCATCGCGCTCTCGCACGATGTCAACGGCGTGAGCCCGACATTCAACGAGGGCGCGAAGGCGCTGACCTTCGGCCTCGGATTCGGCTACAAGCAGAACTGGCAGGCGGATCTCGCGTATACGAATTACTACGGCGGCCGGACCTATTCGGGAACGGACAGCTCCGGGGTGCCGAGCGGCCAGAGCGCCGACTACGCCAGCAACTCCAACCCGCTCAAGGACCGCGACTTCGTGGCGCTGAGCGTGAGTTACTCCTTCTGACCGAATCGCGCGCAAGAATGACGAGGAGAACGGACATGCCATTCATTAAAACAAAAACGACAACGACCGCAATCTTCGCGCTCGCCGTGGCGGCGGCCGTCGGCGCCGCCGAGCTCGGCAGGGACTTGACGCCCATGGGCGCGCAGGCCGCGGGCAACGCCGCGCGCACGATCCCGGCCTGGACCGGCGGCGTCACCGCGCCGGTCGCGGGCTACAAGCCGGGCGGTCACTATCCCGACCCGTACGCCGACGACAGGATCCTGTTCACCATTGACGTCTCCAACATGGAGCAGCACAAGGACAAGCTCTCGCCGGGACAGATGGCGCTGCTCAGGAAATACCCGACATGGAAGATGAACGTCTACCCCACGCGGCGCAGCACCGCCTACCCCAAGGGGCACTACGACGAGACGGCGGCGAACGTCGGGCGCGCCAGGCTCGTGGCCGGCGGCAACGGCGTCGTGGGCACGAGCGGCGGCATCCCCTTCCCCATGCCGAAGAACGGG
>MFSY01000071.1:0-108 GCA_001785175.1 Candidatus Muproteobacteria bacterium RIFCSPHIGHO2_01_FULL_65_16
TCGGCGCTGGAAAACATACCGCTGATAAGTTTTCTCTGGCTCAAGGGCAGATGTTCCGCCTGCGGCACGCCCATATCCCGGCGTTATCCCACGGTGGAGTTGCTGACG
>MFSY01000071.1:223-2895 GCA_001785175.1 Candidatus Muproteobacteria bacterium RIFCSPHIGHO2_01_FULL_65_16
TCCTGCCGGACGACATCACCCTGCCGCTCATATGGCTCGGCTTGTTGTTTAACGTCTTCGGCCTATTTACCGGACTGCACTCCGCCGTTATCGGCGCAATGGCGGGTTATGTGTCACTCTGGCTGGTGTATCAAGGCTTTAAAATTCTGACCGGCAAGGAAGGCATGGGCTTCGGTGATTTCAAGTTGCTCGCGGCGCTCGGCGCCTGGCTCGGCTGGCAGGCGCTGCCGTTCGTCATTCTGTTCTCGTCTTTCCTCGGCGCGGTTGTGGGATTGCTTTTCATCGTCTTCTTCGGCCGTGACCGTCGTCTGCCAATACCCTTCGGCCCGTTTCTCTGCCTCGCCGGCTGGGTGGCCCTGCTCTGGGGCGATTCCATCCTCCGCGCCTACCTGCAATTCGCGCGGATCGGTTGATAACCTTAAATGTTGCGCGTCGGGCTCACCGGTGGTATCGGCAGCGGTAAATCCACGGTCGCCGCGCTGTTCGCGCGCCACGGCGCGCCGGTCATAGACACCGACGCGATCGCGCGCGCGCTGGCCGCGCCCGGCGCGCCCGCGCACCGGGAGATCGTTCAGGCCTTCGGCCGGACGGTGCTCGATGCCGCCGGGGAGATCGACAGGAGGCGCCTGCGCCGGCTGGTCTTCGACAACCCGGCGGAGCGCCACCGCCTGGAGGATATTCTGCATCCGTTGATCCGCGAGGAGGTCCGCCGGCGTCTGGGCGCGCTGACCGCCCGGTACTGTATTCTGGTGCTACCGCTGTTGTTCGAAGCGGGATTCACCGACCTGGCAGACCGGGTGCTGGTCGTTGACGCGGACGAGGCGCTACAGATCCGGCGCGCGTGCGCGCGCGGCGCCATGGACGAGACCGAAGTGCGCAAGATCATGGCCGCCCAGCTGCCGCGCGCCGAACGGCGAAAACGGGCCGATGACATCATTCTCAACGAGGCGGACAGCGCGCACCTGGAACGCGAGGTCGCGCGGTTGCACACGCTTTACCTCTCCCTTGCCGGCGACAGAAAAAGAAATAGACAGGATTAACAGGATTTTTCGGGATTTACAGGATTGATTCTTGATCTTATCTTAATCTTGTTAATCCTGCTGAATCCTGCTAATCCTGTCGACTGATTTTTTCCACCTCGGCCGCGGGATCGAGCGCATCCCACACGCCGCTGATCATGGCGAGCCCGTGCGCGCCGGCGGCGCGGGCGCGCGGGAGATCCCGCGCCCGCATCCCGCCCAGGGCGTAGACGGGAAGGTTCGCCCCGACGCTCAGCCGTCGGAAATTCCCCCAGCCGAGCGGTTCGGTCCCCGGATGACTCGTTGTCCTTGCCACCGGCGACAACACCGCAAAATCCGCCGCGATGTGTTTCGCCCGCCCGAGCTCCTCGGCGTTGTGGCACGAGGCCACCACCCAATATTTCGTTTCCAGGGGTCGCGCGGTCAGCTCCATCAGCCGCCGCGTGGTGAGATGTACGCCGTCCGCGCCCAGCTCCGCCGCCCATTCGGGCGCGGCGTGCAGAATAACCTGCGCGCCATGGCGGTGACACAGCGGGATAACCACCCCGGCGCAGGTCCGGTAATCGGCGTCATTCATATGCGGCTCACGCAGCTGAATCAGCCTGGCCCCGGCGGTCAGCGCCCGTTCCAGACGCGCAAGAAATTCCACCCGCCCGAATCTCCGGCTGTCCGTGATTAGATACAGGGACGGCAGCCAGAGCCGCCGCCGGATCGGCCAGTCGGCCGCGGAAAAATCCAGCGACCAGAGTTCCTCGGGTCCGGCCCAACGCCCCTCCTGGCCCTCGCGCCCGCGCGGCGCGCCGCTGTAAGCCGTGACCCGCCAGACGTCGAGCAGAACCTCTTCGCCCGGATAGGCATGGCGCACCTGCATCAAGGCCCGGGCGGCGTGCACTTCCATGCCGAGCTCTTCGTGTAATTCGCGTTTAAGCGCCGACAGCACGTCCTCGCCGGGATTGAGCTTGCCGCCGGGAAACTCCCATTCGCCGCCCCGGTGGGACCCGGCCTCGCGCCGGGTGACAAAAACCTTTCCCCGCTCGGTCACGATCCCCACCGCTACATGCATGGTCCGCTCAGCTGCGATACTCGGCATTGATGCGCACGTAGTCGTGCGAGAGGTCCGAGGTCCAGATGTGGGCCTGGGCGTCGCCCACGCCGAGATCAACGCGCACGGTGATTTCGGGCTTGCCCAGCACCGCGCGTCCCCGCTCTTCCCGGTAGCCGGGATCGAGGGCGCCGGCGCGCACCACGCAGACATCGTCGAGATGAATGGTCACGGCATTCGCATCGAGGCTGGAGACCGGCGCGCGGCCGACGGCGGCGAGGATCCGGCCCCAGTTGGGATCGCCGGCGAAGAACGCGGTCTTCACGAGCGGCGAGTGGGCGATGGTGTAGGCCACCGCGAGGCAGTCGGCCTCGCTCGCGCCCCCGGTCACCTCGATCGTGATGAACTTGGTCGCGCCCTCGGCGTCGCGCACGATCGCCTGGGCGAGCTCCATGCACACCTCGGTCACGGCGCGCATAAGCGCCTCGTGGCCAGCGCCCTGCGGCGCGCGCAGCTCCGGATGCCCGGCGCGCCCGGTGGCGAGCAGCACGCAGGCGTCGTTGGTGGAGGTGTCGCCGTCCACGGTGATGCGGTTGAACGAAACGCGCGCG
>MFSY01000071.1:2901-6520 GCA_001785175.1 Candidatus Muproteobacteria bacterium RIFCSPHIGHO2_01_FULL_65_16
GCGAGCACGGCCTGCAACACATCCGGAGAAACCGCAGCATCGGTGGCGACGAAGGCCAGCATGGTCGCCATGTCCGGGCGGATCATGCCGGCGCCCTTGGCGATGCCGGTCACCGTCACGGTTTTTCCGCCGAGCTTGAATTGGCGCGATGCACCCTTGGGCACGGTATCCGTGGTCATGATGCCGGCGGCCGCGTCGGGCCAGCCGTCCGCGCCGAGCCCGGCGAGACAACCAGGGATGCCGGCGACGACGCGTTCCAGCGGCAACCGCTCGCCGATCACACCGGTGGAGAACGGCAGGACCTCCGTGGCTGAACAGCCGAGCTCCCGCGCGAGCGCGGCGCAGCAGGCGCGCGCGTCTTCGATCCCGGGGGCGCCGGTGCCGGCGTTGGCGCAGCCGGTGTTGATCAGCAGCGCGCACGGCGCGCTTTTGGCGAGATGTTCGCGCGCCACAATCACCGGCGCGGCGCAGAAGCGATTCTGCGTGAACACCGCCGCGGCCTTTGTGCCCGGGGTGCATTCGATCACCACGAGATCGCGCCGGCCCTGCTTGCGGATGCCGGCGGTGGTGGTGCCCAGACGAACGCCGGGGACGGGGTGAAGGGTGGGTAACTCTTTCAGGCCGACGGGCATATTAGCAGCAAGTTACAAGTTACAAGTAGCAAGAAAAAGATAGTAAAGCGCATTTCCCTGCCACTTGCCACTTGCTACTTGCTACTTGTTACTGAAGTTTCCCGTGACAATGCTTGTACTTTTTGCCCGAGCCGCATGGGCACGGGGCGTTGCGCCCGATCTTGGGCTGCTGGCGCACGACCGGTTTCAGCGCCACGGCCACGTCCGGGCCTTCCTCCGGCGCGGCGGCGCCCTCGGCGGATGGATGGAGGTAATGCATCCGCTGCGGCTGGCGTTTCTGCGCCTCGAGGGCCTCGACATCCGCCTCGGCCTGCACCTGGAGGCGGGACAGCAGCCGGATCACGTCGTGCTTGATGCGCTGGAGCATGGCGGAAAACAACTCGAAGGCCTCGCGCTTGTACTCCTCCTTGGGATTTTTCTGGGCGTAGCCGCGCAGATGAATCCCCTGGCGCAGATAATCCATGGCCGCCAGGTGATCCTTCCACTGGCCGTCCAGCACCTGCAACATCACGGCCTTCTCCAGGTGCCGCATCACCTCCGGACCGATGGCGGCGATCTTTTCGGCGTGCCGCCGTTCGGACTCGGTCACGATCCGCTCGCGCAGCTTGTGCTCGTCGAGGCCCGCCTCGTCCCGCAGCCAGGACGCGAGCGGCAGCTTCAGTCCGAACTCGCGCTCCAGACCCTCCTCCAGCCCGGCCGGATCCCACTGCTCCTCCAGGCTCTCCGGCGGGACGTACTGGCTGATGATCTCGTTCACGACATCGCGGCGGATGGCGGCGATGCTGTCGCTGATGTCGGCGACGTCCATCAGGCGGTTGCGCTGCTCGTAGATCACCTTGCGCTGGTCGTTGGCGACGTCATCGTATTCGAGCAGTTGCTTGCGGATGTCGAAGTTGCGGCCCTCGACCTTGCGCTGGGCGTTTTCGATCGCGCGCGTCACCCACGGATGCTCGATCGCCTCGCCCGGCTGCATGCCCATGCGCTGCATCAGGCCGGAGACGCGTTCGGAGCCGAAGATGCGCAGCAGATTGTCCTCGAGCGACAGGTAGAAACGCGACGAGCCCGGATCGCCCTGGCGTCCCGAGCGGCCGCGCAACTGGTTGTCTATGCGCCGGGATTCGTGGCGCTCGGTGCCGATCACATGCAGCCCACCGGCCGCGACCACCTGCTCGTGACGCTTCTGCCAGTCTTCGCGGATGCGGCGCCTTTTCTCATCATCCTCGCCTATCTCGCGCAGCTCCATTTCGAGGTTGCCGCCGAGCACGATGTCGGTGCCGCGGCCGGCCATGTTGGTGGCGATGGTGACGGCCTGCGGGCTGCCGGCCTGGGCGACGATATGCGCCTCGCGCTCGTGCTGCTTGGCGTTCAGCACCTCGTGCGGGATCTTCTCGTGCGTCAACAGGCGCGCGAGGTGCTCGGAGGACTCGATCGAGATGGTGCCGACCAGCACCGGCTGCCCGCGCTGATGGCAATCCTTGATGTCGGTGATGATGGCGTCGTGCTTTTCCGGCGCCGTGCGGTAGACCTGGTCGCCGTGGTCCGCGCGGATCATCATCCGATGGGTCGGGATCACCACCACTTCCAGGCCGTAGATCTGATGGAACTCGAACGCCTCGGTGTCGGCGGTGCCGGTCATGCCGGCGAGCTTGCCGTAGAGCCGGAAATAATTCTGGAAGGTGATGGTCGCGAGCGTCTGGTTTTCGTTCTGGATCAGCGCCCCCTCCTTGGCCTCGATCGCCTGGTGCAGGCCATCGGACCAGCGCCGGCCGTGCATCATGCGCCCGGTGAACTCGTCAATGATGATCACCTCGTTGTCGCGCACAATGTAATCCACCTCGCGCCGGAACAGCGCGTGCGCGCGCAGGGCCGCGTTCAGGTGGTGCAGCAGTATCAGGTTGGAGACGTCGTAGAGGTTGCTGCCCGCCTCGAGCAGCCCGGCCTGGATCAGGAGCGTTTCCACCTTTTCATGGCCGGCCTCGGTCAGGAACGCCTGCCGGGTCTTCTCGTCCACCGTGTAATCGCCCGGGCCGCCCTCGGTCTCCTGGCGCGTGAGCCTGGGGATGACGGTGTTGATCTTGACGTACAGATCCGTGCTTTCCTCGGCCGGCCCGGAGATGATCAGGGGCGTGCGCGCCTCGTCCACCAGGATCGAGTCCACCTCGTCCACGATGGCGTAATTCAGGCCGCGCTGCACGCGCTCCTCGGCGCGGAACGCCATGTTGTCGCGCAGGTAATCGAAGCCGTACTCGTTGTTCGTGCCGTAAGTGATGTCGGCGGCGTAGGCGGCGCGCTTGATTTCGCGATCCTGATCCGGAATCACCACCCCCACGCTCATACCGAGGAATTTGTAGATCTTGCCCATCCACTCGGCGTCGCGCCGCGCGAGGTAATCGTTCACGGTCACCACGTACACGCCGCGCCCGGTGAGCGCGTTGAGATAGACCGGAAGCGTGGCCACCAGCGTCTTGCCCTCGCCGGTGCGCATCTCGGCGATCTTGCCCTGGTGCAGCACCATGCCGCCGATGAGCTGGACGTCGAAGTGGCGCATGCCGAGCGCGCGTCTGGAGGCCTCGCGCACGACCGCGAACGCCTCGTGCAACAGCGCATCCAGCGGCTCGCCCTGGGAGATGCGCGTCCTGAATTCCGCGGTCTTGGCGCGCAAGGCGTCGTCGCCGAGCGCCGCCAGCGCCGGCTCCAGGGCGTTGATGCGCGTCACTTCGTGGCCCAGGCGCTTGAGCAGGCGGGTGTTGCGGCTGCCGAATATCTTGGTGAGGGCTTTGGTGATCATGAAACAACCGACGGCCCGTTCCGGGGCCGGCTAAAAGACGGGGATTATGGAGGAAAACGCGCGCGACTTGAAGCGCGCCCGCGGGGCTACTGCTTGGCGGACTGCAGATACCTCGCCGGATTCACCGCCCGCCCGTCGCGCACCACCTCGAAGTGCAGGTGCGGCCCGGTGGAGCGGCCGGAGGAGCCGACGAGGGCGA
>MFSY01000072.1 GCA_001785175.1 Candidatus Muproteobacteria bacterium RIFCSPHIGHO2_01_FULL_65_16
CCTCGTTCGCACCGAAACGAAATTTGGTTTCCTTAGTGCAGCGTGCGCGGCACGCTCAGGGTGAACGCCGGGATCTCGGCGTCGAAGCGGGTGCCGTCGTCGGCGACCAACTGGTAGCTGCCGCGCATGATCCCGACCGGGGTCTCGAGGATGGTGCCGCTCGTGTACTCGAAGCTGGTGCCGGGCGCGATGTGGGGTTGCTCGCCGACCACGCCGTCGCCGCGCACCTCCTGGATCTTGTCGTTGGCGTCGGTGATGACCCAGTGGCGCGTGACCAGGCGCGCCGGCACGCTGCCGGCGTTGGTGATGGTCACGGTGTAGGCGAACACATAGCGCCTGCTGGCCGGCGCCGACTGCGAGGCGACGTAGCTCGTCCTGATGGTGATCTCGATGCGGTGCGGGTCGTGCTCGGTCATGGGCGCAAAGCGGAATAGTGCGCGCCTATTGTGCAACGTCCGGCGGATTTTTTCACCCCTTGCGCCGCGGCGGATAGAGGATGAGAGTCAATATCACCACGGCCGCGAACAGCGTGTAGACAACGGTGAACACCCACTCGGGCGCGGCGTAGAAAAGAAATCTGCCCACCCAGTAGCGAATGAAGCCCGTCCCATAGCCGGCGGCGCCGGCGCGGACGCGCAGGGCGTTCTCCAGCGTCGTCAGCGGACAGATCACCCCGAACCAGGCCTCGAGCACGACGAACCCGATCGCGACCAGGTGCGCCAGGCGAAACAGCACGCCGCGCGTCCAGCGCCAGGACCGGACCCAGCCGGCGAGTATCAGCGTCAGGCCGCCGACCACGAACAGCACGAACGCCGCATGCAGCAGCAGCACGGCGTCGGCCAGCAGGCCGTAGGGTCCGGCGGCCGTCATTGTCCCGGCGCCCATTGCCGCCGGCAGGGGACGGCGAAGAATTCCTCGTGCCCGCGCGCCAGGCGCACCGCCGTCAGCGTCCGCCCCCAGAGACAGCCGCTGTCGAGGCCGATGACGTTGTCGCGCTTCCAGACGCCGAGCGTGGACCAGTGGCCGAAGACGATGCGCAGGCCGGCGCTCTTCCGGCCCGGCACCTGGAACCACGGCCGGAGCCGCGGCGGCTGGCTGCCGGGCGCGCCCTTCGGCCCCAGGTCCATGCGGCCGGCGGCGTCGCAGTAGCGCAGGCGCGTGAACACGTTGACGATCAGGCGCAGCCGCTCCCAGCCGCGCAGCGACTCGTCCCAGGCGTCCGGTTGATCGCCGTACATGTGCGCAAAAAATTCTTCCGCCCCGGGTCCCCGCAGCACCGCCTCCACCTCGGTCGCGCGGCGCCGCAGGGCGGGGAGATCCCACGCCGGCAGGGCGCCGGCGTGGAGCAGGGTGTAGCCCAGGTCTTCGTCGTGGTGCAGCAGCGGCCGCGCGCGCAACCAGGCGAGCAGCTCGTCGCGGTCGGGCGCGGTCAGGATATCCGTGAGCGTGTCGTGGCGCTTGCGCTCGGCGCGGCCGGCGGCGAGCGCGAGCAGGTGCAGGTCGTGATTGCCCAGCACCGTGACCGCGCGCGCGCCGAGGCCCATCACGAAACGCACGACGGCCGCCGACTGCGGGCCGCGGTTGACCAGATCGCCGGTGAACCAGAGGGAATCGTGCGCGGGGTCGAACCGGATCTTGCCGAGCAGCGCCTCCAGGGCGTCGTCGCACCCCTGGACGTCGCCGACGGCGTAGACGGCCATCAGGAGGCGTCTTTGGGCCCGAGCCAGCCGGCCATGTCGAGGGCGGCCTTGACCAGCGCGCTGACTATGCCCGGCTCGCAGGCCGAGTGCCCGGCGTCGGGAATGATCTCGAGCCGCGCCCCGGACCAGGCGCGGTGCAGCTCCCAGGCGCTCTGGATCGGGCACACCATGTCATAGCGCCCGTGGACGATCATGCCGGGGATGTTTTTCAGGCGGTGGGCGTGGCGCAGGATCTGGTCGGGCTCGAGAAAGGCGTCGTGCGCGAAGTAGTGCGCCTCGATGCGCGCGAGCGCGAGCGCCGTGCGCGGCGCGCTGAAAAAGTCGAGCACGGACTGGTTCGGCCTGAGCGTGGCGGCGCGTCCCTCCCACAGCGACCAGGCCTTGGCGCTGCTCATGCGCGCGATCTCGTCCTCGCCGGTGAGCCGGCGGTAATGGGCGCGCAGCAGGTCGTGGCGCTCGGTCTCGGGGATGGGCGCGACGAATTCCTGCCAGTGTTCGGGAAACACCCGGCTCGCACCTTCCTGGTAGAACCAGTGGATCTCCCACGGCCGGCACAGAAAAATCCCGCGCAGGATCAGCCCCTGCACGCGCTCCGGATGGGTCTCGGCGTACACCAGCGACAGCGTCGAGCCCCAGGAGCCGCCGAACAGCACCCAGCGCTCGATCCCGAGGTGGGCGCGGATCGCCTCCATGTCGGACACGAGATGGCTGGTGGTGTTGTTTTCCAGCGACGCGTGGGGCGTGGAGCGGCCGGCGCCGCGCTGATCGAACAGGACGACGCGGTAGATGTTGGGGTCGAAGAAGCGGCGATGGAGCTCCTCGCAGCCCGCCCCCGGGCCGCCGTGCACGAACAGCACCGGCAGCCCCTTGGGATTGCCGCATTCCTCGACGTATAGCTCGTGCGGCGGCTCCACCGGCAGCCGGTGGGTCGCATATGGTTTTATTTCGGGAAAGAGCTTGTACACGCTATCCGCGGGGCGCCGTCAGAACGCCTCGGACTCGATCTGCAGGTAGACGACGCCGATCGTGCGCCCGATCACGTCATTGAAGTTTTTCCAGTCCTTATAGGCGGCGAGTTCCCGGATCACCTGGTCCTTCATCTCGTAGTCGCCCAGTCCCCGGTCGTGGTATTTTTTGACCGCCGCGCGCAGCGCCGTGAGGAAGTTTCGGTAGCCCACGACGATAGCGCGTCCGCCGCTCTGGCCGTGGCCGGGGACGAAATGCCGCGCCTTGGAGGCGAGCGCCGCGTCGAGCGCCGCGAGCTGTCCCTTGAGATTGCCGTCGTCCATGCGCCGCAGCACCCGGTTCAGGCCGTTGTCGCCGAGGAACAGCACGCCTTCCTCGACCACCTCGATCATGATGTCGGTGTCGGTGTGGGCCCTATCATTATGATAGATGCGGAAGCGCAGGTTATGAAGCTTGAGGGCCTCGCCGGCGCCGGCGCCGACGCCGAGGTCCGGGGGGCGGGCGACGGTGCCGCGCGTCGCCCCCGCCGTCATGGTGTCCAGGATATTGACCCAGCCCGCGCCGGCGCCGGCCCTGGCCTGTTCGATCATCTTCGGATGGGCGTAGATCACCGCCTTGGGGAAGGCGTGTTTGATCGCCTGATTGCCGAGCCAGTGGTCGCCGTGGATGTGGGTGTTGAAGACGGCGATCACCGGCGCGCCGGTGACGGCGGCGATCTTGTCCAGCACCATCTCGCCCACCTGCACGCTCGACCCCGGGTCAATCACCACCACGCCCGCGCTCGTGAGCACAAAGGCGGGGTTGTTGGCGAATCCCTGGTTTTCCTGGCTCGGCATGCCGAGCGGCCCGTGGATCACATAGACGCGGTCGGTGATCTTCGCCGCCGCGTAATCGCCGTGGATGGGCGGGGCCTTGGTCTCGCCGCAGGCGACCAGGAGCAGCAACGCGGCGACGGCGGTTTTTTTGGACATCGGTGGGGACTCCGGATGCGGTTCTTGGGGCGGCCAGTATAGCCTCGCGCCACGGCCGCCAAAAGCCGGGGCGACGCGCTAGGGAAGTCCTGATTAAGCCGTCATTCTGGCGTAAGCCGGAATCCAGGCTTTGAAAAAGCATCGGCCGTAAGGCCGATTCTGGATGCCAGCTTTCGCTGGCATGACGGCTTTAACTGCTTATTCAGAGCTTCCCTAGCGCCCGCCCCAGATCTCGTAGGTGTAGAGCAGCACCTCGAACACGATCAGGGCCACGATGTACCACTCGACGCGCAGCATGCTGCGGTTCTGCATCAGGTTCACCGCGGTCTCGGCGGTGCGGCCGATGAGCGCGAGCTTGCGCTCCAGCACCGTGTTGCGCTCGCGCGTCTCGTACTCGTTTTCCAGGCGCAGAAACAGCCGCTCGAGTTCCGGGTGATCCCACAGGATATCGGGTTTGTCCTGGATCTCCACGCGCCCGGTCATCTTGTGCTGCACCAGCAGCGTGCCGCCGATGTGGCGCAGCAGCTCCTTCAGCCGCCGCCCGCCGCCGAGCGGCCGATCCAGGTGCAGCGCCAGCGGCTCGATCAGATCGAAAGCGTCCGCCATGGCGGACTCGTAGTACGCGAGCGCGACGCTGCGCGCCAGGATCTCGGCGATGATCTGCAGGCGCGGCAGACCCAGGTCGCCGACCCCGATGCCCTCGGGGGTGACGCCCTCGGCCGGTTTGGGCACGAGCGCGATCTGGGTGTCCTCGGTCTCCATGCGCCGCAGCGGCCGTTCGATGCGTTCGCGCAGTTCCTTGAGAAACGCCTTTTGTTCGGCCTCGCTCAGGTTGATGAGCACGGCCGCGCCGTAGCGGAACAGGATCGCGAGCCCGGCGGCGCCCGCCGGCAGCGCCAGCGGTCCGAGCGCGAGCGGCGGCTCGTAGAGGCCGCGCAGGTGCAGCCGCTCGCCGAGAAAGCAGGCGCGCACCGGGATCGGCTTGTCTTTCGGCAGGCGCGCCGTGAGGTCGGCTGGTTTTGTCGCCATCGGTTTGCCCCCGCTTTAAAGCCCGAGGCGCTCCCACAGGGCGCGCGCGGCGCCGGCGCGGTTGAGGGTGTAGAAGTGCAGCCCCGGGGCGCCGGCGGCGAGCAGTTTCTCGCACAGCGCGGTCGTGACGTCGAGCCCGAAGGCGCGGAGCGCGTCGAGATCGTCGCCGTAGCCCTCGAGGCGCTTGCGGACCCAGCGCGGGATCTCGGCGCCGCAGCCATCGGAGAAGCGCGCGAGTTGCTTGTAATTGGTGATCGGCATGATGCCCGGCACGATCGGGATGTCGAGGCCGAGCGCCTCGCAGTCGTCCACGAAGCGGCGGTAGGCGTCGGGGTTGTAAAAATACTGGGTGATGGCGGAGTCGGCGCCGGCGCGGACCTTGCGCGCGAAGTTTTCCAGATCGGTCGCGGCGCTCGGCGCCTCGGGGTGGATCTCCGGATAGGCCGCGACCTCGATGTGAAAATGCCGGCCGGTCTCGGCGCGGATGAAGGCCACGAGCTCGTTGGCGTGGCTGAAATCGCCCGCCGCCGGCGCGTCCTTGGGGCGGTCGCCGCGCAGCGCGACGATGCGACCGATGCCGAGCTCGCGGTAGGAGCGGAGCAGCTGCTTGACGTCCGCGCGCGTGGTGCCGGTGCAGGTGATGTGCGGCGCCGCCGTCAGCCCCCGGGCCTGAATCTCCTTGACGGTCTCGTAGGTGCCGGCGCGGATGCCGCCGCCGGCGCCGAAGGTCACGGAGAAGAACTTGGGCTTGAGCGGCGCGAGCTGGTTTATGGCGTCGCGCAGGCCGGCGCGGCCGTCGTCGTCCTTGGGCGGAAAGAACTCGAAGCTGAAGGCGCGCGGGAATTTTTTTTGGGAATTCATCTAAAATTAAAGAGTAGCAAGTCGCAAGTAGCAAGTGGCAAGTCGAAGGGGGGCTTTCCCTTGTAACTTGTCACTTGCAACTTGCTACTGCATTTTAGTACCGATAATGCTCCGGCTTGTACGGCCCGTCCACCGGCACGCCGATGTACTCGGCCTGCTCCTTGGTGAGGCCCGTGAGCTTGGCGCCGATCTTCTGCAGGTGCAGGCGCGCGACCTTCTCGTCGAGCTTCTTCGGCAGCACGTACACCTTCTTCTCGTAGTTCTTATAGTTTTTGAAGAGCTCGATCTGGGCGATGGTCTGGTTGCTGAACGAGGCCGACATCACGAACGAGGGGTGGCCGGTGGCGCAGCCGAGGTTCACCAGCCGGCCCCGGGCGAGCACGATGAGCTTCTTGCCGTCGGGGAAGATCACGTGGTCCACCTGCGGCTTGATCTCCTCCCACTTGTATTTCTCCAGCGCGGCAATCTCGATCTCGGAGTCGAAGTGGCCGATGTTGCACACGATGGCCTCGTTTTTCATGCGCGCCATGTGGCCGTGGTTGATGACATGTACGTTGCCGGTGGCGGTGACGAAGATGTCGCCCTGCGCGGCGGCGTCGTCCATGGTGACCACGCGGTAGCCTTCCATCGCCGCCTGCAACGCGCAGATCGGATCGATCTCGGTCACCCACACGGTCGCGCCCATGCCGCGGAACGCCTGGGCGCAGCCCTTGCCGACGTCGCCGTAGCCGAGCACCACGCAGATCTTGCCCGCGATCATCACGTCGGTGGCGCGCTTGATGCCGTCAATCAGCGACTCGCGGCAGCCGTAGAGATTGTCGAACTTCGACTTGGTCACCGAGTCGTTCACGTTCATCGCCGGCCACAGCAGTTCGCCGCGCTCCTGCATCTGGTAGAGCCGATGCACGCCGGTGGTCGTCTCCTCGGTCACG
>MFSY01000073.1 GCA_001785175.1 Candidatus Muproteobacteria bacterium RIFCSPHIGHO2_01_FULL_65_16
GGTTCAAATGCTGTTTTTAGGATTATAGGCCCGTGTGTTTTCTTGATTCCCGGGCGCGCGGCTGAACCCGGTATCCCGCGCGGGGAAAGGCGAAGATAAATCATGCGCGCCGAGCGAGTAAACAATGTTGAGGGCAAATCTCGAAACAACTTGTAACCGGGTGTTTTCCGATGAGTTTTTGACTATTGGCATATCAAATCCCACTGATATTAGACCTGCCAAAACCAGGTTTCTCGGAGACTTGCGCCCGGCCCCGGGCCTGGAAAAATCGATCTTCGCGCCTATACTTTGAGCTGCTTTTCCCCGGTTTCGTGTGGTACCGGTGCAGGGACTTAGCGCAGGCAGTCGAACAGGCAACGGGGCGGTAAGTCCTTTTTTTGCAACCGGGTCTCCCGGCTTACCGAAATACATGACGACAGAACGGACGCGCGCGTCCGTTCTGTCGTGCAATACAAAAAAAATGTTGGAGGGTCGAGAGATGAATACCGCTAGTTATCATCTGCTGGTGGCGGACGGAAACAAGTTTAATCGCGATATACTTTCCGCCCGTCTGGCGAAACAGGGTTATAAGGTCACCACCGCGGAAGACGGCTACCTCGCGCTCGGGATGCTGGAGGTAAAGGCCTTCGACCTCGTCGTCCTGGACCGGGACCTGCCGCGGGGCGGGGGCTACGACCTGCTGCAGCGGATAAAAACCCACCCCGATTGGTGCCACGTCCCGGTGATCGTAACCCTCGACAAGGAGGACGTGGAATCCACCGCCCGCTGCATCGAGGCCGGGGCGGAAGACTGCCTGGTAAAACCAATCAACACCATCCTGCTCCTGGCGCGCGTCGGCGCCAGCCTCGTGAAGAAGCGCCTGCATGACAAGGAGCTCGCCTTTCGCCAGGAGCTCTCGGCGAAGATCGAGCAGATCGGGCGCTGCGTTGCCGAGGAGGCGCAACCGGACCTGTCCACGCACAGCCATATCCTGTTCGCGCTGGCGAAGCTTGTGGAGTCTCACGGGGTCACGCGCGCGGTCCACCTCGGTGGCGCGGCAATCAGGTAAGGTCGGCGCCCGCGAAATCCTTCACTCCGCTGTTTCCCCGGCCTTGAGCCGGCGCAGCAGCGCGGCAAGCCTGTCCACCAGGGCGGGCTTGCCGAAGACCGCTCCATAGACCCGCCCCGTGCCGGGGATATCGGCGTCCTGAATAACGACGTACTTCCCCCCGGCTTCCTCCACCAGTATCCGGCTGGCGGCGAGATCCCAGATGCGGTTGCCGTAGTCAACCGTGGCGTCCGCCGCGCCGGTGACGGCGCAGGCGTGGGCGTAGCAGCTGCGGTAGATGCGGTGATTCGGATACGCCCGGGTGACGGCGTCGAACAGCCGGCCGTCGTCGCCGTAACGCGTGAAATTGGCGCGCGCGCCCAGCATGACCCGCGCGCCCTCGCCCGGCAACGCGGAGGGCAGGTCGCCCAACAGAATGCGCTCATTATTCTGAAAGGCGCCGAGGCCGAAGGCGCCGCTCACGCAGATATCGAGCATCGGGATGTCTATGACGCCCACGATCGGCTGGCCGTGATAGTGCAGGCCGATTATGGTCCCGAAGACAGGGACGCGATGCACCAGGTCCTCGGTGCCGTCCACCGGATCAATGATCCACTGAAAATCGGCGCCGGGGTTTGACGGCGGACGCTCCTCGCCGATGACGCCGTGGGCCGGGAAGCGCGTCCGGATCAGCTCGCGCAGGCGCTCCTCGACCCGGAGGTCCACGCTGGTGACGAAACTCCCATCCGGCTTGCGCTTGACGTCGAAGCCCGAGGCGAGCGCGGTCTTGATGATTCTGCGCGCCTCGGCCGCAAGCTCGAGCGCCCGGCTTTTGAAATCCTGTACCTCGGTCGCGGACAGTTCCCGGCGGATGTCGGTCATGGTGACTTTCTCACCCAACTGCCGGCGCGTTTCTCGTATGCTTGCTTCACCGCCGCCCAGGCCACCTTGTGCGCCACGACCTCGCGGTCGGCGCGTCCGGCGTACTGTTCCCAGGCGCTGTTGAACGCCGCGGCGTAGATCTCCTGGGCGTGCTCCGGCAGATGGCGTCGGACCGAATCCGGCAGGTCGCTTATCCTGGCATAGGGCATGATTGCTGCCGCCGTGGGCATATCGCGGTTGGTGGATTTGATCACGCATGGATTGGAACAACAAGGGCCACGGACTGTCACAACTTCCGGCGTGGACAGCGCGGTCTTGAATGCCGGAAACATCGCGCGACTTGACGTTGATCAAGTACCGGTGGAATCGGCGCCTGTAACCTTACCCAATTACTCAGGAGCGTTTAAATGAAGAAAATCCATGTGCTGTACGGCGCGATCATCGGCGTTTTGCTGCTGGTCATCGCCGGCCTTGTGTACAAGTTCCTGTTGGCGGGAAAGACCGTGACCACCGAGGACAGGCGCACGGCCATCATCATGGAGCCGGCCGAGCGCGCCTTCGTGCTGGAGGAGATGCGCGCGCTGCTCGATGCGATCCGCGCCATGACCGACGCCGTCGCGCGTGACGACATGAAAAAGGTCGCCGCCGCGGCGCGCGCCGTGGGCCTGGCGGCGGCGCAGCACGTCCCGGCGGCGGTCGCGGCCAAGCTGCCGCTGGAATTCAAAACCATGGGGCGCGGCGTGCATGCCGAATTCGACCGCATCGCCCTGGACGCCGAGGCCATGGGCGACGGCAAGCACACGCTGACGCAGATGGGCGAGTTGCTCGGCCGCTGCGTGGCCTGCCACGCCATCTATCAGATCAACCCGGCCGCCGCACCGCCCAAATAACGCCGTGTAACTATTACCCCCGATCGGGTTATCATTAGCGCCGGGCCGGGGGCGAGCGTTGAACGATGAGCGAGCTACAGACCAAATGTGACGTCATCGGTTATACCCTGAACGGGAACCGATACCTGAACATCACCAACCGCTGCACCCTGCGCTGCGCCTTCTGCCCGAAATTCAACGGCGAATGGACGGTGCGGGATCACGACCTGAGGCTGATGCGGGATCCGCCGATCGAGAAGATCATCGAGGCCGCGGGCGCTCCCGGCGATTACAAGGAAATCGTGTTCTGCGGCCTGGGCGAGCCCACGATGCGTCTGTACACCCTGATCGAGGCGGCGTCGCACCTGCGCTCCCGGGGCGCGCGCGTCCGGCTCAACACCGACGGGCTCGCGAACCTGGTGTATGGGCGCGACGTGACGTCAGATCTCAACAACGTCGTTGATTCCCTCTCGATCTCGCTCAACGCGCAGGATCGGGATACCTACAATCGCCATTGTCGCCCGAAGCTTTCCGGCGCCTACGAATCGGTGCTGGATTTCGCCCGCCGCGCGCGCGATTTTGTACCGCAAATCACCCTGACGGCCGTGGACGGCCTGCCGGGCGTGGACATCGGCGCCTGCCGGAAGGTCGCCGATGATATCGGCGTGAACTTTCGCCATCGCGTCCTCGGCGTGGTCGGTTAAAAGCAGTGAAAAGTTAAAAGTGAAAAGTGCAAAGTTGATAAAAACGGAGCGCGGCGATGAAGCTTTTGCGGAACTTCACTTTTCACTTTTCACTTTACACTTTTAACTGACTCATGGAGCTTGTCTGCCCGGCGGGGACCCTCCCGGCGCTCAAGGCGGCCGTGGACAACGGCGCGGACGCCGTGTACATCGGCTTCCGCGACGGCACCAACGCGCGTAATTTTCCCGGCCTCAACTTCGACGAGGCCGAGGCGCGCCAGGGCATCGAGTACGCGCACCGCGCGGGCCGCATGGTGTTCCTCGCGATCAACACCTATCCCTCGCCCGCGCAGTGGGACAAGTGGTGCGCCGCCGTTGATCAGGCCGCGGGCGTTGGGGTGGACGCCCTGATCCTCGCCGATCCGGGCCTCATGCATTACTGCACCCAGAAGCACCCGCGGCAGCGGCTGCACCTCTCGGTGCAGGGCTCGGCCACGAACGCCGAGGCGATCGCCTTCTATGCGCGCCAGTTCGGCGTGCGGCGCGTGGTGCTGCCGCGGGTGCTGTCGCTCGCCCAGGTGCGCGCGATCATCAAGCGCGTCAATGTCGAGATCGAGGTGTTCGGCTTCGGCAGCCTGTGCGTGATGGCCGAGGGCCGCTGCACGCTGTCGTCCTACGTGACCGGCGAGTCGCCCAACATGAGCGGGGTCTGCTCGCCGGCGAAGGCGGTGCGCTGGGAGGAGACGCCGACCGGGCGGCAATCGCGCCTGAACGGCGTGCTCGTTGATTCCTACGGCCCCGGCGAGGCCGCGGGTTATCCCACGCTCTGCAAAGGCCGGTTCGCGGTGCAGCAGAACACGAACGCGGCGCATGACGCCGAGCTGCCGCACAAACCCTACTACGCGCTCGAGGAACCGGCGAGCCTCAACGTGCTCGACATCCTGCCGCAGCTCATGGAGGCCGGAGTGGTCGCGATCAAGGTCGAGGGCCGCCAGCGGAGCCCGGCCTACGTCGCCCAGGTCACGCGCGCACTGCGCGCGGCGCTCGACGCCTGTGCCCGCGACCCCCAGAACTACAAGCCGCGGGGCGACTGGCTTGCGGCCCTGGACAAGGTCGCCGAGGGCGTGACGCACACGCTCGGGGCGTATCATCGGCCGTGGCAATAAATCGCCAGTTCCAAGTTTCGAGTTACAAGTTCCAAGTTGGAAAACCGCTTGAATATCTCGATAACCTGGAATGTCGCACTTTGAACTTGGAACTTGAAACTTGAAACTGTCTTTAGGCCCCATCCTTTACTTCTGGCCCCGCGACACGGTTCTGGACTTTTACCGGCGCGTCGCCGATGCACCGGTGGACATCGTGTATCTGGGCGAGGCGGTGTGCTCCAAGCGCCGCGCGCTGCGGCCCGAGGACTGGATACAGATCGCCGAGGAGCTCGAGGCCGCCGGCAAGGAGGCGGTGCTCTCGACGATGACGCTGATCGAGGCCGAATCCGAGCTCGGTGTCATGCGCCGCATCTCGGAGAATGCGCGCTTCACGGTCGAGGCCAACGACATGGGCGCGATCAACATGCTCGCCGGTCGGGCGCGCTTCGTCGCCGGGCCGAATATCAATACCTACAATGCCGGCACGCTCGCGATGCTCGCCGCCGCCGGCGCGCGCCGCTGGGTGCTGCCGGTCGAGCTTGATCGCAACACGCTACGCGCGCTTCAGGCCGCGCGCCCGGCGGGCCTCGAGACCGAGGTGTTCGCCTTCGGCCGCCTGCCGCTCGCCTTCTCCGCGCGCTGCTTCACCGCGCGCGCCCACAATCTTCCCAAGGACGAGTGCGGCTTCCGCTGCGGCGACTACGCCGACGGCATGTTGCTCTCGTCACAGGAGGACAAGCCGTTCCTGGTGCTGAACGGCATTCAGACGCAGTCGGCCGAGACCTATAATCTGGTCGCGGAACTGCCGGAGATGAAAGATCTCGCCGTGGATGTGGCGCGCATCTCGCCGCAGTCGAGCGGCACCTTCGAGATCATTAATACCTTCCACGCCGTTATTGACGGGACGCTCGAGCCGGCCGCGGCGCCCACGCGGCTTGCGCCGCATATCCCATACGGCGCCTGTAACGGCCACTGGTACGGCCAGGCGGGCATGAACTGGATCAGGGAAGTCGGAGCCGAGGCCGTCTTTTCGGCGATGGGCGGCCTGAAGCGGGGTTGAGCCGCGGCCTAGCGCGGGCGCGACGGCTGGAGCCCGGGGAGGGGAAGGCGGCGGATGATCCCGAGGGCAAGATCGGCGAGGGGCGCGACGAGCACGGCGCGCACATGCGCCTCGATGTCGTAGTCGAGCGCGTCGAGCAGGTTTTTCACGTGCAGGCCGGTTTCGGTGTCGCCCTCGATGCACAGGCGCCGGTGGAAGAAGAGCGTGTCCGGATCCTCCCGGCGCGCGGCCAGATCCAGGAAATCGGCCAGCGTTCCGCGGATCGAGACGTCGGCGCGTCCGGCGCCGGACGGCCGCAGCCGGCCGTTCTGAATCCGGAAATGCAGACGGCAGGGGGCGTCGGTGATGTCGAGGCAGATCGTCTTGCCCTCGAGCTCGCCGAGGCGCGCCGCGATCGCCTGGCCGCGCAGCAAATGGTTGAAGACGCGCGCCAGCACCTCCGTATGCAACGCATCGGGCAGGAGGCGCAGCGGGACCTTGAGCGGTGTGAGCAGAACGTGGTACATGACGTGATTCAAGTCTACCATGATGCCGGGGTTCATGCTTATTCTGAGCCGCCTCTGGGCGAGCCGAGCACCGAAGGCAACGGAAGCACAGGTCCGAGGTGTGTGCTTTTTCTCGGGTCCCCGTATGGCGCGCCCGCGCACCGCAAGGTTCCGGGCAAGCGCCCCGAAGGGGGCGCAGACAGGATGTCTGCGCC
>MFSY01000074.1 GCA_001785175.1 Candidatus Muproteobacteria bacterium RIFCSPHIGHO2_01_FULL_65_16
GTGCTCTCCCACGGGCTACTGTGTCGATCCCAAAGGGCCATCGATCTGTCACGCCCAAAACACTCACAGTCTATTATGCTCGTAAACATACAAGGGTCGGGGTGAGGGCCAAGCAGCGCAAAAAACGGCCCTCATCCTGTCCTTCTCCCGCGGGGAGAAGGGGCCCGGGGCTTGTCGGGATGCGCACTATTTATCGTTCTCCTCAGGTAAGTCGTCATTCCGGCGCAAGCCGGAATCCAGGCTTTGAAAAAACATCGGCCGTAAGGCCGATTCTGGATGCCAGCTTTCGCTGGCATGACGGCTTTACTGTTTGTTCAGAACTTAGCCGTATACCGGGCCCGGTCTCCCGGCGGCGCGCCGCGCGACAGTTTTGCCAGGCGGGGCGCCGGCGCGCCATAATGGCGCGACCGGGCCACCCACAGACCGCGCCGCAAGTGAAAAGGATCCTGTCCGCCGCAGTCGTTTTGTTCCTGCTCCCGACCGGACACGCGCGGGCGCAGGACGCCGCCGCGATCGTGAAGGCCGCGATCGACTACTGGCGCGATGTCTCCTCGTATTCGGTCGTGGACATGACCATCCACCGTCCCGACTGGGAGCGCACCATGACGATCCGCGTCTGGACCCGCGGCCAGAAGCAATCGCTGGTGCGCGTGATCGCGCCCCCGAAGGACTCCGGCAACTCGACGCTGCTGCTCGACAACGACATGTGGAGCTTCAGCCCCAAGATCAACCGCGTGATCAAGATCCCGTCGAGCATGATGAACCAGAGCTGGATGGGCTCGGATTTCTCCAACAACGACCTGGCCAAGGCCGACGACCTGATCGAGCAGTACACCCACAGGCTGCTGCGCACCGAGGCCCACGAGGGGCGCAAGGTCTACGTGATCGAATCCGTTCCGCACGAGGACGCGCCCGTGGTCTGGGGCCGCGAGGTGGTCAAGATCCGCGAGGATTACCTGATGCTGGACCACGCCTTCTACGACCAGAAGGACGTGCTCGTCAAAAAGCTCGTGACCCTGGAGATCAGGCCCATGGGCGGCAAGCTCGTCGCATCGCACGAGCGCATGCAGAAGGCGGACGCCCCGGGCGAATGGACCGAGGTGGTGACGCGCGAGGTGCGGTTCGCCCTCGATCTGCCGCGCGCCACTTTCACGCTGACGAACCTGCGCAACCCGCGGGAGTGACACTTAAATTTGTCATTCCGGCGCGGGCCTGCCCCGGCAAGATGTAAGCCGGGAGCCTGAATCCAGCGTCATATAAACCATGTCGAAGCAGCCATGTGTTTATATTCTGGCCAGTGATCGTATTGGCACGCTTTACGTGGGTGTGACCTCTGATCTGATAAAGCGTGTCTGGGGGCACAAGAATAATGTGGTCCCCGGATTCACGAAACGATACGGTGTGCACGATCTGGTGTGGTATGAATTGCATGATTCCATGGAATCCGCCATTACGCGAGAAAAGGCGATCAAGGCGTGGAAACGAAATTGGAAGCTGGCGCTGATCGAAAAGGAGAATCCGCTGTGGAAGGATCTCTATCCCGAATTGCTCTAGGAACCTGTGCGGCATACCGCCCAGGTCGTCATTCCAGCGCAAGCTGGAATCCAGGACATATTATCCTAAATACACTGGATGCCAGCTTTCGCTGGCATGACGGCGTAAGTTGAGCCTGACATGACCATCACCCTGCGACTGGCGTGGCGTAACCTCTGGCGGCATCCGCGCCGCACCTGGCTCACGGCCGCGGCCATCGCCTTTTCCGCCATGCTGCTGGTGTTCATGATCACCCTCCAACTCGGCGCCTACGACATGGTGCTCGACAACAGTCTGCGCATATTCACCGGGCAGATGCAGATCCAGCGCGCGGGCTACCTCGACAAGCCGCAGATGCGCACCACCATCCCGGACGCGCGCCGCCTGGCGCAGGAGCTGCGCCGCGCCACCGGCCTCGCGGCCGTCGCCGCGCGCGCCCAGGGGTTTGCGCTCGCCGCGAGCGGGACGCGCAGCTACGGCGTGCCGGTGATCGGGGTGGAGCCGGAGCACGAGTGGCGGGTGTCCACCCTCCCGCACGTCATCAAGAGTGGGCGCTATCTCGCGGCCGTGGACGCGCGCGAGGTCGTGCTGGGCGCGGCGCTGGCGCGCAACCTGAAGATCCGGGTCGGCGACGAGCTGACGCTGCTCGGCGCCGGCAAGGACGGCTCGACCGCGGCCACGGTGCTGCCGGTGGTGGGGCTGTTCGAGAGCGGCAACCTCGATCTGGATCGGCAACTGGTGCAGCTGCCGCTGGTCACGTTCCAGGATGTCTTCAGCATGGACGGCGACGCCCACGTCATCGTGATCTCCGGCGACAGCCTCGATGACATGGGGCGCGCCCTGACGCTCGTCGGCGCGCACATGCCGGCGGGGCCCAATCTGGTGCTGCTCGGCTGGGAGCGGCTGATCCCGGGCCTGAAGCAGCTGATCCAGGCGGACATGGTGCAGAACTGGTTCATGTACATCTCGCTCATCGTGGTCGTCACCTTCAGCATCCTCAACACCTTTCTCATGTCGGTGCTCGAGCGTACGCGCGAGTTCGGCCTCATGCTCGCGCTCGGCGCGCGGCCGCTGCGCATCGGCGGGCTGGTGCTGCTCGAATCCACGCTGCTCGCGCTCATGGGGCTCGCCATCGGCATCGCGCTCGGGTTCTGCATCGCACTGTACTTTTATTTCACGGGCTTCAGCTTTCCCGGGATGAAGGAGATCCACGCGCAGTTCGGCCTGCCCGGCGTGATCACGCCCAAGATCTCGCTCCTGACGCTGACCCTCGGGCCGGCGGTGATCTTCGCCTTCACCGCCGCGGCCTCGCTCTATCCGGCGCTGCGCATCCGCCGGCTCGCGCCGGTGGACGCCATGCGCACGGTCTAGCCCATGCGCGCGTTCTCGCTCCCGCTGCTGCTGACGCTCGCCTGGCGCAACCTCTGGCGCCACAGCGGGCGCACGTTCGCCATCCTGTTCGCGCTCGCGCTCGGCGTCTGGTCCATGGTGTCGATCGCGGCGCTGGTGCGCGGCTCGCTCGAGCAGCAGCTCACCAAGGCGATCGAGAACCTCACCGGCCATATCCAGATCCACGCGCCCGGCTACCGCGACGATCCGGCGATCGAGCACCGGATGCCGCCGCCGGGCCCGGCGCTGCGCGCGGCGCTGGCGCGGCCGGAGGTCACGGCCTGGGCCGGGCGCGTGCGCGTGCCGGCGGTGGTGGCGAGCGAGCGCGAGTCGGCCGGGGTCACGCTCGTGGGCATCGAGCCGGCGCGCGAGCGCGGGTTGTCCTTCATCGCCAAGGCGGTGACCGCGGGGCGCTATCTCGAATCGGCGGACGAGCCGGGGCTGCTGCTCGGGCGCAAGCTCGCCGAGCGCCTGGAGACCGAGCTCGGCCGGCGCGTGGTGGTGATGAGCCAGGGGGTGGACAACGACATCGCCGACCGCGGGTTTCGCGTCGTCGGCGTCTTCGACACCACGCCGGAGGCGACCGAGACCAATTTCGTCTTCGTCGGCCGCGCAACCGCGCAGCGGATGCTGCAACTGGGCGACGGCATTTCCGAGATCGCGCTCATGACCCCCGAGCGCAACCGGCTCGAGCCCATGCTCTCCGAGTTGGAATCCGTCGCGCCCGGACTCGACGTGCAGCCCTGGACGCGGCTCGAGCCGATGCTGGTGCTCACCGAGACCGTCACCGACACGATTCTCATCATCTGGTATACCATCGTGTTCGTCGCCATGTCCTTCGGGCTGGTGAACACGCTGCTCATGGCGGTGTTCGAGCGCACGCGCGAGTTCGGTCTGTTTCAGGCGCTCGGCATGCCGCCGCGGCATATCCTGGGGCAGGTGTTGATGGAGTCGCTGATCCTGTTGCTGGTCGCGCTCGCCGGCGGCAACCTCATGGCCTGGGCGACCATCGCCGGGCTCGAGGGCGGCATTGATCTCTCGGCGTTCGCCCAGGGGCTGGAGATGGTCGGCGTGAGCCCGGTGATCTACCCGGCCTTCGCCGTGTCCGACGCCGCCGCGGCCAATTCCCTGGTGTTCGTGCTCGGGTTGGCCGCGAGCCTCTATCCCGCCTGGCGCGCGGCGCGCTACGTGCCGGTGGAAGCAATCACGAGGGTCTGAGTTTATGGACGACTCAACGCGGAGGCGCAAAGGCGCAGAGAAAAACTTCTTGGATTTTCAAAAAGAAAATCTCTGTGTCTCCGTGTCCCAGCGTTGAAAACCAATAGATCGGAACTTTGAAGATCGCGGACAAGTGCATGGATCAGTCAACGGAACACACGGTCGTCTGTCGCGGGGTAAGCAAGGTCTATCGCCAGGACGCCGTGGCGGTGCCGGCGCTCACCGACGTCGCGCTGGAAATCCCGAAGCAGGATTTCGTCTGTCTCTCCGGGCCGTCCGGGTCGGGCAAGACCACGCTGCTCAACCTCATCGGCGGCCTCGACCGGCCCACCAGCGGCGAGATCAGCGTGGACGGCCGGCGCATTGATCTCATGGACAAGGGTGAGCTGGCCGAGCTCAGGCTCAGGCGCATCGGCTTCGTGTTCCAGGCCTACAATCTCATTCCGGTGCTGAGCGCGCGCGAGAACGTCGAGTTCGTGATGCAGCTTCAGGGCGTGAGCGCGGCGGAACGCGCCGCGAGAGCGCGCGCCATCCTGAAGGAGGTCGGGCTCGAAGGGCTGGAGGACCGCCGCCCCGGCGAGCTCTCCGGCGGCCAGCAGCAACGCGTGGCCGTGGCGCGCGCGATCGTCTCCGAGCCGTCGCTCGTGCTCGCCGACGAGCCGACCGCCAACCTCGATTCCAAGACCGCCGAGAACCTGATGCAGCTTCTGCGGCACATGAACACCGAGCACAGCGTGACCTTCGTCTTCTCGACCCACGACAAGCTCGTGATGGATTTCTCGCGCCGGCTCATCACGCTGCGCGACGGGCGGATCGTGGACGATGTAAGAAGAGAATGATATGAATTCTCGACGCAAAGGCGCAAAGGCGCAAAGGTCAATAGGAAGAAAAGAACAGAGAGACAACAAGGAAAAGTTGTTCGCTAGATTCGTTCTTTGCGCCCTTTGCGTCTTTGCGACAAACGATCATATAAAGTCTTCAGCGGCGGCCGAGGGCTGGGAGCTTGGCGGGCACGTCAAGTATCAATACGGCTACGACGATTATCGCCCGGATGACATCCACGCGGTCCTGGGCGACGACCCGGCGAACGATCACGCCGCCGACTTGCGGCTCAAGGCCGAGAACCGCGCCGGCCCGTGGGACCTGACCGCGCACTACGAACTGCTCGCGGTAAGCGGCGACACCCTCGCCGCGCGCCGGCGCATCGCCGCCGCGGGCCTGCTCGGCTCCGGCACCGCGACCGGGCTGCCGGACGACCGCCGGCGGCTGTTCGATCTCACGGACGAGGTCACCGACCGGGACCGCAAGGCGGCGGTGCAGCGTCTCGATCGCCTGTCCGTGGGTTACGGCGCCGGCGGCGGGACGCTGCGTTTCGGGCGCCAGGTGGTGAGCTGGGGCAACGGGCTGGTGTTCCACCCGCTCGATTTCGTGAACCCGTTCTCGCCCATCGCCATAGACAAGGACTACAAGACCGGCGACGACATGCTCTACGGGCAGATGGTCGTAGGCGCGGACGGCGAGGTGCAGGCGATTATTCTGCCGCGGCGCGATCCGGCGACCCGGGAGGTGGAGGGCGACCAGGGCACCTACGCCGCCAAGCTGCGCGCGCGCCGCGCCGGTTTTGATCTGGATCTCATCGCCGCGCGCCACTACGACGAGAACCTGATCGGCTTCGGCCTCGTGCGCAGCGTGGGCGGCGCCGTGTGGCGCCTGGACGCGGGCCAGGCCAATCTGGGCGACGGCGGGCACGCGGCGTCGTTCGTCACCAATCTCGACTACTCCTGGGCCTGGGGCGGAAGGAATGTTTACGGCTACGTCGAGTATTTCCGCAACGGCGTGGGTGAGGCCGAGCGCGCGCGGTATCCGGCGCCGAACGCGGCGCTGAGCGCGCGCATCGCCCGCGGCGAGTTGTACACGCTGGCGCGCGACTACGCCGCGCTCGGGCTTCAGATCGAGCTCTCGCCGCTGGTAAATCTTTACGCCAACCTGATCCGGAATCTGAACGACGCCAGCGCGTTCCTTCAGCTGCGCGGCGTGTATGACTGGATGCAGAACACCCAGCTCATGGCCGGGGTCGGCCTGCCGGCGGGCGCGCGTGGTACGGAGTTCGGGGGAGTTCCGGCGCCGGGAACGGGCGCCTACAGCGCCGCGGGGCGCTCGGTTTATCTAAGGGCCGCGCATTATTTCTGACCGCCGCCGGCCGGTCCCTAGGGAAGTTCTGATTAAGTCGTCATTCCGGCGGGGGCCTGCCCCGGCATGGTGAAAGCCGGGGCCGGAATCCAGGCTTTGAAAAAGCATCGGCCGTAAGGCC
>MFSY01000075.1:0-6386 GCA_001785175.1 Candidatus Muproteobacteria bacterium RIFCSPHIGHO2_01_FULL_65_16
CGTGCTCCTGCATGAGGTATTTCAGCGCCGCCGCGGGTTTCGCCGTCGGGACCGGTACGTGCTCATCCTCGTATTTCTCGACGAAGACACTGATCGCCTCCGCGAGCTCGGCCATCGGGTGTCTTTCGTTCTCGCCGATTTCGTCCAGGAGCGCGTCCAGCAACGCGACCGCGCGCTCGTAATCCTTCTTGGTGCGCACCGGTCCAAGCGGCACCAGCGCGCGCAGTTTGCGGTAATCCCGGGCGGCCTGATCAATGCGATTTGCCAGCATAGCTATTCCTTCCACTTGTCCTGATCGTACTCGGTGTGCGTCAACACGTGCCGAATGTATACTTTTCTGCGGTTGTAGTGGATCGCCGCCACCAATCTGAATTTGTTGCCGCCGATATCAAACACCGTGAACTTCCCCACCTTGTCCACCGCCAGGAAGGTCCGCTTGAGCTCGGCGAACGACCCGAAGTCGGTCCGGGACATGATGGTGTACCAGACCGCCAGCGGTCCCTCCGCCTCCCTGTGCCTGGTCGCGAACTCCCGCAACCTCTTTCTTGTTATGACGTGCACAAATCCAGTATATATCTCATTATGAGATATTACAAATAACGGCCCGGACGCCTACCGTGGTCCCCGGCGCTGGCGCACCGCCTCGAACAGGCAGATCCCGGCCGCGACCGAGACGTTGAGGCTGCCGACCGTGCCGGCCATGGGGATGCGGGCCAGGATATCGCAGCGCTCGCGCGTGAGGCGCCGCAGGCCCTTGCCCTCCCCGCCCAGGACCAGGGCCGCGGGCGGCGTGAGATCGGTCTCGTAAAGAGTCTTTTCGGCGTCGTGGCTCGCGCCCACGAGCCAGACCCCGGCGTCCTTGAGCGCGTCCAGGGCGCGCGCGAGATTGGTGACCCGAAACAGCGGCACGGTCTCGGCCGCCCCGCTCGCGCTCTTGCGCGCCACGGCGGACAGCGGCGCCGAGTTGTCCTTGGGCACGATCACCGCGTGCGCGCCGGCGGCGCCGGCCGAGCGCAGGCAGGCCCCGAGGTTATGCGGGTCCTGCACGCCGTCGAGCACGAGCAGCAGCGGCCGCTCGGGTAGGTGCGTCAGAAACTCCTCGAAACTCGGCGCTCCCGCCGCCGCGCCCGGACGCAGACGCGCCACCACGCCCTGGTGGCGCAGGCCCGGCGCCATGACGTCCAGCTCATCGCGCTCGACCCTATGCACCGGCGCGCCGGCCGCGCGCGCCGCGCGCTCGACCTCGGCGCCGCGGGCGTCGCGGCGGCCGGTGCTCAGCCACACGCCCTCGATGCGGGCCGGATTTTTCGTGAGCGCCGCGAGCACGGCGTGCGGCCCGCAGATCAGGTCCGCGCGCACCGCTAGCGCTTGCGCCCGCGCCCGCCGCGCCGGCCGGGGCCGCGGCCGCGCTTCTCTGCGGGCGCGCCCTTGCGCTCACGGGGCGCGCGCTTGTTGCCGCCGGCGGGGGCGGCGGCAAGCTCGAAATCGAGCTTGGCCTCGTCCAGGTCCACGCGCACCACGCGCACGCGCACCGCGTCGCCCAGCCGGTAGCTGCGGCGCGTGCGTTCGCCCAACAACCGGTGCCGCACCGGATCGAAGTGATAATAATCGTTGCCGAGCGCCGTGACGTGCACCAGCCCGTCCACAAAGACCTCGGACAGCTCGACAAAGATGCCGAAGTTGGTGACGCCGGTGATGATGCCGTCGAATTCCTCGCCGATCCGGTCCATCATGAATTCCGCCTTGAGCCAGCGGACGACCTCGCGCGTGGCCTCGTCGGCGCGGCGCTCGGTCATGGAGCAGTGCTCGCCCTGCTGCTTGGCCAGCTCGAGCGAGACGTCGCCGGGACGGCCGCGCAGCGCGTTCCGGATCGCCCGGTGCACGAGCAGATCGGGATAGCGCCGGATGGGCGAGGTGAAATGAGTGTAGTGCGGAAAGCCGAGGGCGAAGTGGCCGATGTTGTCCGGGCTGTACAGCGCCTGCGAAAGCGAGCGCAACAGCACCGAATGGATCAGGCGCGCGTCCGGGCGCCGCCCGATCGCGGCCAGAAGCTTGGCGTAGTGCTGCGCCTCGGGGGTGTTCCCGCCGCCGAGCTGCAACCCCAGTTCGCCGAGAAACTCACGCAGATCCTTGAGCTTCTCCGGCGGCGGGCCTTCGTGCACCCGATAGGGGGCGATCATCTTGCGCTTCTTCAGCAGCTCCGCGGCGCTGACGTTGGCCGCGAGCATGCACTCCTCGATCAGGCGGTGGGCGTCGTTGCGCTCGAGCGCGACGACGCGCTTGATCTTGCGCTGCTCGTCGAAAATGATGCGCGTCTCCGGCAGCTCGAAGTCCACCGCGCCGCGCCGTTTGCGCGCCGCGTGCAGCGCCTGGTAGAGACCGTAGAGCGCCTCCAGCGGCTTGATCAGCGCGGCGTGCGCGAGCCGCACGCCGGCGTCCTTGTGCACGAGCATGGCGGCCACCTGGTTATAGGTCAGGCGCGCCTGCGAGCGCATCACGGCCTCGAAGAAGCGGTGGCGCCCGATCTCGCCGTCGCGCCCGATGTGGATCTCGCACGCCATGCACAGGCGGTCAACGTGCGGGTTGAGCGAGCACAGCCCGTTCGACAACTCCTCGGGCAGCATGGGGATCACGCGCTGGGGAAAATAGACCGAGTTGCCGCGCGCGTAGGCCTCGGCGTCGAGCGCGCTCCCGGGAGCGACGTAGTGCCCCACGTCGGCGATGGCGACGATCAGGCGCCAGCCGTCGGCGTGCGGCGCGGCGTGCACCGCGTCGTCGAAGTCGCGCGCGTCCTCGCCGTCTATCGTCACCAGCGGCAGCGCGCGCAGGTCCTCGCGCCCACGCGCGGCCTCTTCCGGCACCTCGGCGTCGAAGCGGCGCGCCTCGCGCAGCGCCTCCTCCGGCCAGACGTGGGGGATCTGATGCGCGCGGATGGCGACCTCGATCTCCATCCCCGGGGCCATGTGCTCGCCGAGCAGCTCGATGACGCGCCCGACCGGTCCGGTGCGGCGCGACGGCTGTTCGAGAATCTCCACCATCACGATCTGGCCGTCGCGCGCGCCGCCATCGTCGCCGCGCGGCACGAGTATGTCCTGACAGACGCGCCGGTCGTGCGGCACCACGAACCCCATGCGCTCGGCGGCCGTGAAGCGGCCGACCATGGTCCGCTGCGCGCGCTCCAGAATCTCGATGATCGCGCCCTCCTTGCGGCCGCGCGCATCAACGCCGCGGACGCGGGCCAGCGCCCGGTCGCCGTGCAGCACCTGGCGCATCTCGCCGGGGGAGAGAAACAGGTCCTCGCCGCCCTCCTCCGGAATCAGGAAGCCGAAGCCGTCGGGATGGCCGCTGACGCGCCCGCGCACCAGGTCCATCTTGCGCGGCAGGCCGTAGAGGTCGCGGCGGTTGCGCAGAATCTGGCCGTCGCGCTCCATGGCGCGCAGGCGCCGCCCGAAGGCGTCCTCGTCGCGCGCCCCGCTGACCGCGAGCGCATCCGCCATCTCGCGGAACGACAGCGGCGCGGCGCGCTTGGCGAGCAGCGCCAGCACCGCCTCGCGGCTGGGCACGGGGAATTCGTATTTTTGCGCCTCCCGTTCGGCCGCCGGGTCGGGTAACGATTTGTCCTTTTGCGTTGACATGGTTTTTTTCTCTCTGTAGAGTGCGCCGTCTTGCCGGGTCCCGTATAATTTACGGACTCCATGCCGAGGTGGCGGAATTGGTAGACGCGCTAGATTCAGGTTCTAGTGGGGAAACTCGTGGAGGTTCAAGTCCTCTCCTCGGTACCAATACTTCAAATTTCAAGTTCCGAGTTTCAAGTTTCAAGTTTCAAGTTTAACATCTTGGCCGGGAGCTTCGAGCCCGAAACTTGGAACTTGAAGCTCTTCATTCAAACGGATGCCGCAGGACGATCGTCTCGTCGCGCTCGGCGCCGGTGGATATGATGTCAACGCGCGCGTCCGTGAGCTCCTCGATGCGCTCGAGATAGCGGCGCGCGTTCCGCGGCAGGTCCTCGATGCGACGCGCCCCGAGCGTTGACTCCTTCCACCCGGGCAGATCCTCGTAGACCGGCTCGCAGCGCGCGAGCACCTCGGCCCCGAACGGGCTCGTCGAGCGCGCCGCGCCCTCGTGGCGGTAGGCGGTGCACACGCGGATCGTGTCGAGCCCGTCGAGCACGTCGAGCTTGGTGACGCACAGGCCGCTCACGCCGTTCAGCTGGTTGGAGCGGCGCGCGATCACGGCGTCGAACCAGCCGCAGCGCCGCGCGCGGCCGGTGGTGGCGCCGAATTCGTTGCCGCGCTCCGACAGGAACCGCCCGGTGCCGTCGTTCAGCTCGGTCGGGAACGGCCCGGCGCCGACGCGCGTGGTGTAGGCCTTGGTGATGCCGAGCACGTAGTGCAGCTTGTCCGGCCCGACGCCGGTCCCGAGCGCCGCGGCGGCGGAGCAGGTGTTGGAGGAGGTCACGAAGGGATAGGTGCCGTGATCAATGTCGAGCAGCGCCCCCTGCGCGCCCTCGAATAATACCGGTTTGCCGTCCCGGATGCAGCCCGCGAGCAGCTCCGGCACGTCCGCCACCAGCGGCCGCAGGCGCTCGGCCAGGGCCAGGCTCTCGTCCAGGGGCTTCTGATAATCCACGGTGTCGCCGCGGAAATAGTGCTTGAGCGCGAAATTGTGATAGTCCATCACCGGCGCCAGCTTGGCGCCGAAGCCGGCGGTGTCGAGGAGATCGGAGACGCGCAGGCCGCGGCGCGCGACCTTGTCCTCGTAGGCCGGGCCGATGCCGCGCCCGGTGGTGCCGATGGCGCTGCTGCCGCGCGCCTGCTCGCGCGCCCGGTCGAGCGCGGCGTGATACGGCAGGATCAGGGGGCACGATTCGCTCACGCGCAACCGCGACCGCACGTCCACGCCGTTGGCCTCGATCTCGTCCACCTCCTGGAACAGCGCCGCCGGCGACAGCACCACGCCGTTGCCGATGAGGCACAGGACGCCGCGGCGCAGGATGCCCGAGGGAATCAGGTGCAGCACGGTTTTCCTGCTGTCTATGACCAGCGTGTGGCCGGCGTTGTGCCCGCCCTGAAAACGCGCCACCGCCTGCGCCCGGTCGGTGAGCAGGTCCACGATCTTCCCCTTGCCCTCGTCGCCCCACTGGATGCCGATGACAACTACGTTCTTCGCCATGTTGCTTCGCTTGTTAATTTAGTCGAGCCGCCCTTCAGGCGGCGTATATTTGAATGCGGGATGCTCCATTATTTCCCGTGCCGTGCATGGATGCACCAATGCCGCGGGCGCGAACCTGTAGCCCTACGTTCGTCCTGCCCTATGACAGGCGCAGGAGCGGCCGGTGCTCGGGTTTGCGCCATACGGGGGCCCAGGAAAACCACACACTCAGGTCTGTGCTTCCGTTGCCGTCGGTGTTCCGAAGCCCTTGGGGCACGGTTCAAGCTGACCGCTGATCGCTGATCGCTCATTTAGCTGATAGCTGACCGCTGATAGCTGATAGCGTTATTTCTTAATCTGTGTTCATCCGTGTTCATCTGTGGTTCCAGAATATTTCTTATCCGCGTTCATCTGCGGTTCCAAGATATTATTTAATCGCTTCCACCACCCAGCGGCCGTTCTTTTTGACCAGCGCCCGGTCGCAGCCGTAATCGGCCGCGCGCGCGCCGTCGTCCGGAAGCTGCGCCACCACGCGCTCGCCGGCCGCGCGCAGGCGCGCGATCTCGCGCCGCAGCTCGGCGTCGTCCGCCGCCGGCGCGAGGACGCCCGTCGTCCGGCCGTCGGCGGACGTGGAGATTTTCAGCAACTGCCGCAGATCGGCGCCGAAGCCGGTGGCGGCGCGCTCGCGGCCGAACGCGCGGCCGATGCCGTCGTAGCGCCCGCCCTTCGCCAGCGCCCGCCCGTGGCCGGGCACGAACGCGGAAAACACCGCGCCGGTGTAGTAGTGGTAGCCGGAAAGCTCCGCGAGGTCGAAATGCAGCGGCGGCGCCTCGGGTTCGCGCGCGACGATACGCGCGATCGCCTCCAGATCGTCGAGCGCGCGCGCGACCTCCGGCGGCGCCTCGCGCAGCGCCACGCGCGCCGCGGCCGGCACCTCGGCGCCGCCGTTCAGCTCGAACAGCGCCAGCAGCATCCGCCGCGCCGCGGCCGGCACATCGTCCTCGGCGAGCAGCCCCTCGGCGTCGTTGCGCGCCTTGCGCTGCATGGACTCGAACAGCTCGGCCTCCAGGTCGGGGTGCAGGCGCGCCTGCCCCGCGAGCCCGCGGAAGACCCCGACGTGCCCGAGATCAATGTGCGGATTCGTGACGCCGGCGGCGGCGAGCGCCGCGAGCATGAGGCTCAGGATCTCGGCGTCGGCCTCGGGGCCGGCGTAACCGAAAAGCTCGGCTCCGAGC
>MFSY01000075.1:6401-12068 GCA_001785175.1 Candidatus Muproteobacteria bacterium RIFCSPHIGHO2_01_FULL_65_16
AACTCGTCCGGGCGCGTGCGCAGCACCGGACCGAGATAGCACAGCCGCGTCGGCGCGCGGCGCTTGAGGTAGTGCGCGTCTATGCGCGCCGCCTGCGGCGTCATGTCGGCGCGCACGCCCATGAGCCGGCCGGTCAGTTGGTCGGTGAGCTTGAAAGTTTGCAGGTCCATGTCCTTGCCGGCCCCGGTCAGCAGCGATTCGAGGTACTCGATCAGCGGCGGCATGACCAGCTCGTAGCCCCAGGCCTGGAACAGGTCGAGGATGCGCCGGCGCATGGCCTCGAGCCGGCGCGCCTCGGCCGGCAGGATCTCCTCGACCCCGTCGGGCAACAACCAGCGGTCTTTGACGGGCATGGCTTCGGCGTTTCGCTAAGAGTGTTTATCAAAATGAGAATGCCGCCCTCATCCCCACCCTTCTCCCGGAGGGAGAAGGGTTTAAAACCCCTCTCCCCGCGGGAGAGGGGGAATGGGTGAGGGCTGGTTTACAGCGGCAAGCGGTCATTTTGTCAGGGACTCGAAGAAGTTTTTCGGGATCAGCGCCAGTTGACGATATACAACAGCGCGACGCCGAGCAGCATGCTGGTCAGGCCGGCGAAGCGCAGCGCCTGGTCGTTCATCCCGCTGATGGCCGCCAGCATCCGCCGCATGGCGGCCGGATTGATGAACGGAAAGACGCCTTCCAGGATCAACAGCAAGGCAAGCGCCACCGACAGATCGTGCCACATGCGGGAGCGCGCCGGCGGCCGTCAGCGGGTCGGCTTCTTCATGTACCTGAAGAAGTCCGCGCTCGGATCAACGATCATGATGTCGTCCTTGTCCCTGAAGCTCTCCTTATAGGCGTTGAGGCTGCGGTACAGCGAGTAAAACTCGGGCGCGCGGTTGTACGCGTCGGCGTAGATTCCGGTGGCGCGCGCGTCGCCCTCGCCGCGGGTGCGCTCCGCCTGGCGGTAGGCGTCGGCGAGCAGGATGTCGCGCTTGCGCTCGGCGTCGGCGCGGATCTTCTCCGCCACCTCCGCGCCCTGGGCGCGCAGCTCGTTGGCGATGCGCGAGCGCTCCGCCTTCATGCGCTGATACACCGAGTGGCTCACCTCCTCCGGCAGATCAACGCGCTGCAGGCGCACGTCCACCACCTCGATACCGAAGTTGCGCGCCTCCTTGTCGGTGTTAGTGGTGAGGATGTCCATTATCTTGTGTCGTTCGGTCGAGATCACGCTCTGCACCGTGCGCCGGCCGAATTCGTCGCGCAGGCCGCTGTTGACGATCTGCTCCAGGCGCCGGCGCGCGTCAAACTCCTTGCCGCCCACGGTGAGGTAGTACTTGAGGGCGTCGGCGATGCGCCACTTCACGAACGAATCCACCACCACGTATTTCTTTTCCTTCGTCAGGAACGGCTGCGGATCGGCGTCCATGGTCAGGATGCGGGCGTCGAAATAGCGCGCGTCGTCCAGCAGCGGCGTCTTGACGTGCAGGCCGGGGCCGTCGTCGTACCGCAGCACCTGGCCGAAGCGGACGACGATGACCTTCTCGCGTTCGTCCACGGTGTAGACGGCGGAATTGACGAGAATCAGCGCGAACAGGACGATCCCGAGCAGGGCGAGCAGTCTGGTCTGATTCATCAGGGCGTCCTCCGGCGCAGATCGGTGCGCGTGCGGCCGGCGGCGCCCGCGGGCGCGCCCCCGGTCTCGCTTTCGGGCGACGCCGGCTGGGCCGTTTCCGGTCCGGCCGCGGGCTCGGGCAGGCGCATCAGCTTGTCGAGCGGCAGATAGAGAATATTGCCGCCGGCCTTCTGGTCCACATAGATCGTGGTCGAGTTCGACAGCACCTGCTCCATGGTCTCGAGATAGAGCCGCTCGCGCGTCACGCCCGGCGCCTTGACGTATTCGCCGGCGACCGCCTTGAAGCGGCGGGCGTCGCCGTCGGCGCGCGCGACCACGCTGGCCTTGTAGCCCTCGGCCTCCTGCAGCATGCGCGCGGCGCCGCCGCGGGCGCGCGGGATGATGTCGTTGGCGTAGGCCTCGGCCTCGTTCTTCAGGCGCTGCTCGTCCTCGCGCGCCTTGACCGCGTCGTCGAACGCCGTCTTGACCTCCTCCGGCGGCTGCGCCCGCTGCATCTCCACGGCCACGATGTGGATGCCGGAGCGATAGCGGTCCATGATCTGTTGCAGCAGCTCCCTGGTGTTCTGATTGACCTGATCGCGCCCCTCGGTGAGCACGAAGTCGAGCGTGCTCTTGCCGACCGCCTCGCGCACCGCGGATTCGGTCGCCTGGCGGATGGTGGCCTCCGGGTCGCTCGCCGGATTGTGGACATTGAACAGGTAGTCGTTCGCGTCCTTGATCTTGTACTGGACGGCGAATTCGATATCTATGATGTTCTCGTCCTCGGTGAGCATCAGCGCCTCCTTCGGCACCACGCTCTTGTCGCCGGTGCGGGGGCTGCTGCGATAGCCGATCTCGAGCGGATAGACCTTCTCGACGTTGACCTTCTCCACCTGCTCGATCGGGAACGGCAGGCGCCAGCGCAGGCCGGCCTCGGTGAGAGCCGTCTTTTTGCCGAAACGCAGAATCACCCCGCGCTCGCCCTGATTGATGACGTAGAACCCGCTGAGCAGCCACAGCGCCAGCGCGACGAGCACGATCATGCCGATCCCGAAACCGCTCGCGCCGAGGCCGCCGAGCCCGCCACCACCGGGGCCGTCGCCCTTACGCCCGCCGAACAGCGCGCGCAGCTTCTCCTGAAGGTTTCTTAGGATCTGGTCGAGATCGGGCGGACCCTCGCCGGGCTTTTTGCGCTGCCCACCCCAAGGATCCTTCTCGCCCGACCGCCCGGGTTCGTTCCACGCCACGATATGCTCCTGCTATGTCGCTGAAAAAACGGCATTCTAGGGGCAGGAGCCGGTGGGAGCAAGGACGGCGGCGTCGGGCAGAAAATACTCCGCGCGCAACTCGCGCTGGCGCTTGAGCCAGTCCAGCTGCGCCGGGTCGAGCGCCAGCTCCATGATCCAGCCGCCCGACTCGAGCGCGTGCTCGCGCGCGACCTCGAGCCGGTCGTGGATCAGGGCGCGCAGGCGCCCCGCCTCGGGCGGCAGTTGCAGCCGCCGGAGCACGCGCCGCTGCCCGAAATGCTCCGCCAGCGCCTGCGCCAGCAGCTCGAGGCCGGCGCCGGTCCGGGCCGACAGCCAGACGCGCGCGATCCGGCCGCCGGCGTCGCGCTCCAGCCGCGGCGCCGCGCCGGTCGCGTCAATCTTGTTGAACACCAGGATCTGCGGCAACTGCGCGGCGGCGATCTCCGCGAGCACCTCGTTCACCCGCTGCACGTGTTCGAGCCGCTCCGGGTGGCCGGCGTCAACCACGTGCAACAGCAGATCCGCCTCGGCCACCTCCTCGAGCGTGGACTTGAACGCCGCGACCAGATCGTGCGGCAGGTTGCGGATGAAGCCCACGGTGTCGGACAGGATCGCGGCGGTCTTGCCCGGCAGCTCGATGCGCCGCATCGTCGGGTCGAGCGTGGCGAACAGCTGGTCGGCGGCGTAGACGGCGGCGCCGGTCAGGCGGTTGAACAAGGTGGATTTGCCGGCGTTGGTGTAACCGACCAGGGACACGGTCGGGATCGGCACGCGGTGGCGCGCCTTTCTCCGGCTGCGGCGCTGGACGCTGACCTGCTCCAGGCGCTGATGGAGTTTCTTGATGCGGTCGCGGACCAGGCGCCGGTCCACTTCCAACTGGGTCTCGCCCGGGCCGCGCAGGCCGATGCCGCCCTTCTGCCGCTCGAGGTGGGTCCAGCCGCGCACCAGGCGCGTGGCCAGGTGCTCCAGTTGCGCCAGCTCCACCTGCAGCCGGCCCTCGTGGCTGCGGGCGCGCTGGGCGAAGATATCCAGGATCAGGCCGGTCCGATCCAGCACGCGGCAGCCGACGGCGCGCTCGAGGTTGCGCTCCTGCGCCGGCGACAGCGTGTGATTGACCAGCACCAGGTTCGCGCCCGCGTGCGCGACGGCCGCGCGTATCTCCTCGGCCTTGCCCTTGCCGATGAAGGTGGCGGCGTCCGGCCGGTCGCGGCTGCCGAGGATGACGCCGCGGACATCGGCCCCGGCGGATTCCGCCAGCCGCCGCAGCTCCTCGAGTTCGTCCTCGGCCCGCCCGCCGCCCAGGCGCAACTGCACCAGCAGCGCGCGTTCAACCGCGCGCGCGGTGGGATGCGACGTCAACGGGAGGCTATTCGTCTCCAGTTCCCTTGGATTCTGCGGATTCGGAACCTTCAAAATGAAACTTGACCGGCCGATTCGGAACGACCGTGGAGATTGCGTGCTTGTAGATCATCTGGCTCACGGAGTTCTTGAGCAGCACCACGAACTGATCGAACGATTCGATCTGTCCCTGAAGCTTGATGCCGTTGACCAGAAATATAGATACCGGTACATGCTCCTTGCGTAACGTGTTAAGAAAAGGGTCTTGTAGGGCTTGCCCTTTTTGCTGGGTCATGACAGTTCTCCTGTTCTTATCATCCTGGGCCGTTATGGCTATTGTTATTGGCGGGCCTTCCAGCGCCCGCGGATTTAATTATAACCCCAGATTTACCAACCGGGCGCACTGTCTTTCGCAGGTGCTCCAGACACTCCGTTTCAGGCCCTTTTCCCGCTCCCGGCGCGTTGAAAAATTGCACGCCCGGATAGCGGCGCAACCAGGTCATTTGCCGTTTCGCCAGTTGCCGGGTGGCGGCGGTCGCCCGCGCGATCATTTGATTATAGTTGATACGTTTAGTCAAGTATTCCCAGACATGGCGGTAACCGACGGTGCGGATCGAGGGCATTTCCGGGTTTAGATCGCCGCGGCGATAAAGACGTTCCACCTCCGCCACCAGGCCTCGATCGAGCATGTCCTGAAACCGTCTGGATATCAGGTCATGCAGCGCGGCGCGATCGTCGGGCATCAGCGCGACCTTTATAAAGTGGAACGGCGGCGGCGCCGGCGGCGCCGCGCGGCCCAGCTCGCTCGGGGCCCGGCCGGTCAGCGCGTGGATCTCCAGGGCGCGCTGGATGCGCTGGGCGTCATTGGGATTGATGCGCCGCCCCGCCTCCGGATCGAGCGCCCGCAGACGCTCGTGCATGGCGGGCCAGCCGAGCGCGCGCGCCTCGTCCGCCAGCCGGCGGCGGACCGCCGCGTCCGCCGACGGAAGATCCGACAGCCCGAACTCCAGCGCGCGGAAATAGAACATGGTGCCGCCGACAAGCAAGGGAATCCTCCCCGCGGCGGTAATGTCGTGCATCTCCCGCAGTGCGTCGGCGCGGAACTCGGCGGCCGAGTAGGTCTCGGCGGGATCGCGGATATCAATCAACCGATGCGGCGCGCGCGCCTGCTCCGCGCGCGTGGGCTTGGCGGTGCCGATGTCCAGGCCGCGATACACCTGCGACGAATCCACGCTGACGATCTCGACCGGGAGCCGTTCATGCAGCGCCAGCGCGAGCGCGCTCTTGCCCGACGCCGTCGGCCCCATGAGCAAGATCGCGCGGTCCGGTGCTTCGTGTTCCATGTCGGGCATTATGTCACTTCGGTATACCCGCCGGCGCGGCCGCCCCTGCCCCACTGGTCGCCTAAAGACCGACTGATTGACCATATTCTGGATATGGGCTTAACTGTGGTGGCGCAAAGACAGCGCAAGAAACGTAAATGAAGCC
>MFSY01000076.1:0-1384 GCA_001785175.1 Candidatus Muproteobacteria bacterium RIFCSPHIGHO2_01_FULL_65_16
CCCCGTGGCCAAGTGACGGTGGACGCGCGGACCAACTCGCTTCTGATCCAGGACACTCCCGGCAAGATCCGCGAAGTGCGCCGGCTGATCGCCCAACTGGATCTGCCGGTGCGCCAGGTGCTCATCGAGACCCGCTTGGTCGAGGCCACGGATAACTTCTCCAAATCCCTGGGTGTTCGCTTCGGGGTCAAGTCCCTGAACGATCAGCCTGTGGCGGGAAGAACCGATAAAGCCACTTCTGGGACAATTGCTGACAGTTCATCGCTCATCAGTGCGGGAACGCTGACTTCAGGTTCGGGTGGCCTTAATGTTAATCTCCCGTCCGTCGGTGCCGGCTCTTCTTCAAGCCCGGGAACCATTGGCCTCACCCTTGCCAAGCTTGGATCTAGCGGCAACCTGCTGAACCTGGAGCTTACGGCCCTCGAACAGGAAGGCAACGGCAAGATCATATCGAGCCCGCGTATCGTCACCGCCAACCAGAAGCTGGCCAAGATCGAACAGGGTCAGGAGCGCGTATTTACCACAAATGTTCTTGGTGTCGGCTCCGTTGTCACCAAGAAGGCCACGCTCAAGTTGGAGGTAACGCCACAGATCACCCCGGACGACCGCGTTAACCTGGAGGTTAACATTACAAAGGATAACTTTGCTGATGCCGAGCAGGGGTTATTGAACGTCAAGGAAATCCTTACCCAAGTACTGCTGGATAACGGCGAAACTATTGTGATCGGTGGCATCTTCGAACAGGATAAACTTGATACAACCACTAAAGTTCCATTCTTCGGCGATCTGCCCCTGCTGGGCTGGCTGTTCAAGACTAAACAGACCAAGGACAACAAGACCGAGCTGCTGATATTCATCACACCCCGGATCCTCTCGGAAAACGTCGGTCTGCGCTGATTCTCCCGGCCCGCGCCGATCAAGCCGCGCCCCGGCCGGGCGCGGCTTGATTTATGCCGGCGATGCTGGCATATCTGCACCGATATGGGCCGGGAAACCAACGTCTTCCTGATCGGCTCGATGGGGGCTGGTAAATCCACCATCGGCCGGCATCTGGCCGAGCTCCTGCGGAAGAAATTCCTCGACTCCGATCACGAGATCGAGCGTCGCACCGGCGCCAGCATCGCGCTGATCTTCGAGATCGAGGGCGAGGCCGGATTCCGCCGGCGCGAAACCGCGGTCATAGACGAGCTGACGCGCGCGGCCGACGTGGTGCTCGCCACCGGCGGCGGCGCGGTCCTGGACGAGGACAACCGCCGGGCGCTGCGCGACCGTGGCATCGTGGTCTATCTGCACGCCCCCGTGGATATCCTGGCACAGCGCACGCACCGGGACCGCAGCCGGCCGTTGCTGCAGACCGGCGACCGGCGCGCGAAACTCGAGGAAA
>MFSY01000076.1:1391-5981 GCA_001785175.1 Candidatus Muproteobacteria bacterium RIFCSPHIGHO2_01_FULL_65_16
AACGCGCGAGCCGATCTACCGCGAAACCGCCGACCTCGTGATCGTCACCGACAACCGCTCGCCGATGAGCGTGGCCCATGAAATCGCCGACAAACTGAAGACCTTGCGCACGAATGAAAACGCTCAGGCTTGATCTGGGAGAACGGAGTTACCCGATCCACATCGGCGCCGGGCTGCTCGGCCGGCCGGAGCTGATCGCGCCGCTGATCGAAGGCACGCGCGTGGCGATCGTCAGCAACGAGACCGTGGCCCCGCTGTACCTGGACAGGGTCAAGGCGGGCGTCGGCGGCTTTCGCCCGCTGACGGTCGTGCTCCCGGACGGCGAGCAATACAAAACCCTGGAGGTGCTCAACCGCATCTTCGACGCGCTGCTCGCCGCGCGCTGCGACCGGCGCACGACGCTGATCGCGCTCGGCGGCGGCGTGGTCGGCGACATGGCCGGGTTCGCCGCCGCGGTGTACATGCGCGGCGTGCCGTTCATCCAGATGCCGACCACGCTGCTCGCGCAGGTGGACTCCGCGGTCGGCGGCAAGACCGGCGTCAACCACCCGCTCGGCAAGAACATGATCGGCGCGTTTTACCAACCGCGCGGCGTGATCGCCGACACCGACACGCTCAACACCCTGCCGGACCGGGAGCTGAGCGCGGGGCTGGCCGAGGTCATCAAATACGGCCTGATCCGCGACGCGGAGTTCTTCGGCTGGCTCGAGGCCAACATGGACCAGCTGCTGGCGCGCGATCCGGAGGTGCTCGCGTTCGCCATCGAGCGCTCGTGCCGCAACAAGGCCGAGGTGGTGGTGGCGGACGAAAGGGAATCCGGCGTGCGCGCGCTCCTGAACCTCGGCCACACCTTCGGCCACGCGATCGAGGCCGGCATGGGCTACGGCGCGTGGCTCCACGGCGAGGCGATCGCTGCCGGCGCGGTGATGGCGGCGGAGCTGTCGCGCCGCCTCGGCTGGCTGGGTGACGCCGAGGTGCAGCGCATCGAGCGGCTCATCCGGCGCGCGCGGTTGCCCGCGCGCGCGCCCGCGGCGCTTTCGCCCGCGCGCTTCCTCGAACTGATGAGCGTGGACAAGAAGGTGCTCGCCGGCCGCCTGCGCCTGGTGTTGCTGCGGCGCATCGGCGAGGCCGTAATCACCGACGACTACCCGCGCGCCGCGCTCGAAGCGACGCTCCAGTCGGTGCGCGAAGCCGTGTAAGAAACAATGGACAGGATTAACAGGATTAAAGCAGGATTAACAAGATTAGAGACAAAGATTCTCGAAGTAATCCTGTGAATCCTGAAAAATCCTGTTAATCCTGTCTATTTTTTCGAACATGCTCGCTCCCTACGCCGCCACCGACGCCGCTTCGCGCGGGCGCGCATACCCCGAGCCCGCCCCCGCCTATCGCGGCGAGTTCCAGCGCGACCGCGACCGCGTCATCCACTGCGCCGCGTTCCGGCGCCTCGAGTACAAGACCCAGGTCTTCGTCAATCACGAGGGCGATCTGTTCCGCACCCGCCTGACGCACTCGATCGAGGTCGCGCAGATCGGCCGCTCGATCGCGCGCGCGCTCGGGCTGAACGAGGACCTGACCGAGGCGATCGCGCTCGCGCACGACCTCGGCCACACGCCCTTCGGTCACTCCGGGCAGGACGCGCTCAACGACTGCATGCAGGACTACGGCGGCTTCGAGCACAACCTCCAGTCGCTGCGCGTGGTGGACGTGCTCGAGGAGCGCTACGCCGAGTTCCCCGGCCTCAACCTCACCTACGAGACCCGCGAGGGCGTCCTCAAGCACTGCGCGCCGAAAAACGCGGCCGCGCTGGGAGAGCTCGGACGCCGCTTCCTGGAGCACAGACAACCGGGGCTCGAGGCGCAGCTGGCGAATATCGCCGACGAGATCGCCTACAACAACCACGACGTGGACGACGGCCTGCGCTCGGGACTGATCACGGCCGGGCAACTGCGCTCCGTGGCGCTCTTCGCCGAACCGCACGACGAGGTCGCGCGGCGCCATCCCGGCCTGGACGCACGCCGGCACGTGTACGAGACCATTCGGCGCATGATCAACCGCGTGGTGACCGATGTGATCGAAACCAGCCGGCGCCTGATCGCTGACTCCGGGGCGAACAGCATCGAGGACGTGCGCCACCGGCCGGCGCCGCTGATCGCCTACAGCACCGGGATGCGCGAAAAAACCCGCGAACTAAAGCACTTTTTGCGAGATAACCTCTACGCCCATGAGCTGGTTAGTCGCACGACTCACGGGGCAAAAAAAATCATCCACGAGCTGTTTGCCGCGTTTCTGCGGGACACCCGTCTGCTCCCCACGCAATACCAGGACAAGATCCGCGCGCACGCCTCCGGCGACGGGGTCGCAGTGGCGCGCATCGCCGCCGACTACATCGCCGGCATGACCGACCGCTACGCCTACCGCGAGCACGCGCGCATCACCGGCCAGGACGTTGCCTGAGCCGCGGGGGGCGGCAACGCCGCCCTGTTGTTCGCGGAATCCCCGGGTCCAAACACCCTTTTTAGACCCGGGCTTCCATTGAAGCGCCCGCCACCCCCCTGTATACTTTTTGCCCTTTTTGCTGCGTTTTTGCCGGCGGATAGCTGAGTATCCCGCCATTCCGGGCCTGGCCGGCGCAAAAGAAAAGAAAACAGACGGCCGCCCGCCAACATGCGGTGATCGAATTTGGAACAGCACAACAACACGCAACCGGGTCTTTATGACCCCGCCTTTGAGCACGACGCCTGCGGCGTCGGCTTCGTCGTGGACATGAAAGGCCGACGCTCGCACGCCATCGTCGCGCAGGCGCTGACCATTCTTAAGAATCTGCAACACCGCGGCGCCTGCGGCTGCGAGGAAAATACCGGCGACGGCGCCGGCATCCTGATCCAGATGCCGCACGTCTTCCTGAGCCGTGAATGCGGCAAGCTCGGCATCCGGCTTCCCGAGCCCGGGCATTACGGCGCGGGCCTCGTGTTTCTGCCGCGCGACGCCGCGCAGGCGCACCGCTGCCGGGAGATTTTCGAGGAGATCGTCCGCGAGGAGGGCCAGACGCCGCTCGGCTGGCGCGAGACGCCGGTGGACGACTCCGCGCTCGGACCGACGGCGCGTGCCTGCGCGCCCGTGTTCCGGCAGGTATTCATCGGGCGCGCCCCGGGCGTCGCCGATGACCAGAGCTTCGAGCGCAAGCTCTACGTCATCCGCAAGCGCCTCGAGCACACGATCGCAAGGTCCGATCTGTCGGAGCGCTCGCTGTTTTATATCCCGAGTCTGTCGGCGCGCACGCTCATCTACAAGGGCATGCTCACACCGAGCCAGGTCGAGCTCATGTTCCCGGATCTGCGCGATCCGCTGATGGAGTCGGCGTTGGCGCTGGTGCACTCGCGGTTTTCCACCAATACCTTCCCGTCCTGGCCGCTCGCGCACCCGTATCGCTTTCTGGCGCACAACGGCGAGATCAACACGCTGCGCGGCAACATCAACTGGATGCGCGCGCGCGAGGCGCTGTGCGAATCGCCGCTGCTCGGCGACGACCTGAAGAAGATACTGCCGATCGTGGTCGAGGGCGGCTCGGACTCGGCCGCCTTCGACAACGTGCTCGAATTCCTGCACATGGCCGGGCGCGAGTTGCCGCACGCCGTGCTCATGATGATCCCCGAGGCCTGGAGCGGGCACGAGTTCATGGACGAGGCGCGCAAGAGCTTCTACGAGTATCACGGCTGCCTCATGGAGCCGTGGGACGGTCCGGCCTCGATCGCCTTCACGGATGGCACCGTGATCGGCGCCGTGCTCGACCGCAACGGCCTGCGCCCGTCGCGTTACTATGTGACGAAGGACGGTTTGGTCATCATGGCCTCCGAGGTCGGCGTGCTCGACGTCCCGCCGGAGAACGTGCTCATCAAGGAGCGGCTGCATCCGGGCCGCATCTTCCTCGTGGACACGCGCGCCGGGCGGATCATCGAGGATGCCGAGCTCAAGCAGCGCTATACCTCGGCGCAGCCTTATAAGGAGTGGCTCGAGCGGAACATCGTGCCGCTCGCCGCGCTCGCGAAACCCCCGCACGTGCCGGAGCCCGACCACGCCACCGTGCTCGCGCGCCAGCAGGCCTTCGGCTACACGCACGAGGATCTGCGCATCCTGATGGCGCCGATGGCGCAGAAGGGCGAGGAGCCCATAGGCTCCATGGGCAACGACGCGGCGCTCGCCGTGCTCTCCGAGCGCCCGCGGCTGCTCTACGATTACTTCAAGCAGTTGTTCGCGCAGGTGACCAACCCGCCGCTCGACGCGATCCGCGAGCAGCTCGTCACCCAGGTCGAGACGCCCCTGGGACCGGAAGGCAATCTGCTTGCGCCCGGCCCCGAGAGCTGCCGCATGCTCAAGCTCGCCACGCCGATCCTCAACAACGAGGAGCTGGCGAAGATCAAACAGCTCGACCGGCCGGTCTTCAAGACCGTTACCCTCCCCATGCTCTTTCCGGCGGGTTCCGGCGGCGCGGGCCTGGCGCAGGCGATGGACGAGCTGTGTCGCAAGGCAAGCGAAGCGATCACCGGGGGTTACACCTTTATCATCCTTTCGGACCGCGGCGTGGATCAG
>MFSY01000077.1:0-383 GCA_001785175.1 Candidatus Muproteobacteria bacterium RIFCSPHIGHO2_01_FULL_65_16
CTTTGGCCGCGCAAAGAAAAGTCACCTGCCGTGGGTCAGCCACCCACAAGTATACGCCGCCCGCAGGGCGGCTCGACTAAAAAGGACATGAACAGGAGAACATGACATGAAGCGCGTACGACTGCTTTCCACGATGATACTGGCCGCGGGCCTGCTCGCGACGGCCGCGGCGCACGCCGCCCGTCCCCGGGCCGCGATCGGTCCCGCGAGCAGCCCGTTTTATCTCGGCGCCAAGGCGGGACTGATGATGCCGGACACCGGCGGCTTCGATGACGCGATCAATGTCGGCGTCTACGGCGGCTATAACCTGCTCGGCGAGGGAACCCAGATCAAGGCCAACCTCGGCGGCGGCACCATGGCCATCGAGGGCGAGCTCACGCTCA
>MFSY01000077.1:389-4279 GCA_001785175.1 Candidatus Muproteobacteria bacterium RIFCSPHIGHO2_01_FULL_65_16
TGGACGGGGATTTCTCGGCGGGCGGCGTGAATGGCGACTGGCAGGTCTCCGCGCTCGGGGTGCTCGCGGCCTACCGTTTCCCGATCACCGACGACTTCTTCGTCAAGGGCCGGGCCGGCTTCGTGCGCGTGGACGTGGATCACTCGGTGGCCGGCGTGCGCGGCAGCGGCGCCGACACCGACATCGCGCTCGGCGGCGGCGCGGGCTGGAAGCTCGGCCCCGGCAGCCTGGAACTGGAGATCATGCGGTTCGACGCCGGCGACGGCTTCGATTTTCTCAGCGTCGGCTATCTCTGGAACTTCTAAGAATCCCCAACAAAAAAGGCTCAACCGCCAAGACGCCAAGTTTCCGATTACTGGAAAACCAGTGTTTCTTGGCGACCTTGGCGCCTTGGCGGTTCAAGATTTTTCATTTTGTCAGGCACTCTAAGTGCAACCCGAAACGCGCACACGACCCGGCAGCCGCCGGGTCTTTTTTTGGCCGGCGTCGCGCGGGAAACGGCGGCGGCATACAATGCGCGCATGGCCGGCCCGACGACAAGAAAACGCGCGTCCCTGTTCGCGGTGCTCGTCCTGATCGCCGTCGCCGCGGCGACGCTCGCGCTGTTGCTGCCCAACTCCGGCCCGCGCCCGGCGCCGGAGACGGAGTTCCTGCTGCTCGACGGCAAGAAGCTCGCCCTCGCCGGGCTCCGCGGCCGGCCGGTGCTGGTGAGCTTCTGGGCCACCACCTGCCGCCCGTGCCTGGAGGAGCTGCCGGACCTGATCCGGTTTTACTCCGCCCTGCGGCCGCGCGGATTCGAGCTTATCGCCGTCGCCATGCCCTACGATCCGCCGCACCTGGTGCAGTCGTTCCGCGCGCGGCACAACATTCCCTATCCCGTGGCGCTCGATATCGAGGGCCGCGTGACGCGCGCGTTCGACGGCGTGCCGTATATTCCGGCGGCCTTCCTGATCGCGCCCGACGGCCGGATCGCTTACCGCCAAACCGGCAAGCTGGACATCGAAAAGGCCCGGCGTATCATCGAATCCCACCTGCCGTCCCCGGCGACGCAACCAAGCCGATAACTCATGCCCTGGATCAAGGCGCTGCACATCATCTTCATGGTCACCTGGTTCGCGGGGCTGTTTTATCTGCCGCGGCTGTTCGTCTACCACGCCATGAGCCGGGACCGCACCGGCCGCGAGCGCTTCAAGGTGATGGAGCGCAAACTCTTCTACGGCATCATGACCCCGGGCGGGATTCTGACGCTGGTGTTCGGAACCTGGTCGTGGATTCTGCGCGATTACGGTTTCGCGGCCGGCTGGCTCAACCTCAAGCTCGTCCTGGTGCTGGTGCTCATCGCCTACCATATTTACTGCGGCAAGCTGATGAACAACTTCAAACACGACCGCAACCGCCACGGGCACGTGTTCTACCGTTGGCTCAACGAGGTTCCGGTGCTGATCCTGATCCCGGTCGTCATCCTGGCGGTGGTCAAACCGGTTTGACCGGTTTGCCGTCCGGTACGCTGATCGGCCACAAAGGGCATTATCCAGGAAGGTAATAGAAGGTAATGGACACCATCACCCACGCCCTCTCCGGCGCACTGCTGGCGCGCGCGACGGAGCCGGAGGAGCCGCGCCCGGACCGGCTGCCGCGGCGCGCGCGGATGTGGGTCGGCTTTCTCGCGGCGGCGTTTCCGGACAGCGACTTCGCGCTGCTGTTTCTCAACCCGCTCACCTATCTCACCACCCACCGCGGCCTCACGCACTCGATCGTGCTGCTGCCGCTGTGGGCGGCGCTGCTCGCGCTCACATTCATGTTGCTCATGCGCCGCAAATATCCGTGGCGCGCCTTTGTCGGCGTGTGCGCGCTCGGGATCGGCATCCATATCGCGGGCGACGTGATCACCGCCTTCGGCACCATGATTTTCGCGCCGCTCTCCGACTGGCGCGCGCAGCTGCCGACGACCTTCATCATTGATCCCTATTTCACCGCGATCATCGTCGCCGGGCTCATCGCCTCGGCCAACTGGAAAATGCCGCGCGTGCCGGCCGTGATCGGCCTGGCGGTGCTCGCGGTCTATGTCGGATTTCAGGGCACACTCTACAACCGCGCCACCGCCGCGGGCCGGGCCTATGTCCTGGAGCACGGGCTCAAGGACGCGCAGGTCGAGGCCGTCCCGCAGCCGTTCTCGCCGTTTCACTGGATGGTGGTCGTGATCGAGCCTGGCGGCTATCGCCTGAGCTACATAAGCCTCGTGCGCCGGCGGATCCCCGCGCCGCCCGCGGCGGACGCCTATTGGTTTCAGCGCATCTTCGCCGCCTACCGGCCGTCGCGGGACGCCGACTGGAGCAAGGTGCCGCGCTTCGGTCCCGCGGCCGGGGCCGCCGTGGCCGAAGCTGCCTGGGGCTCGCGGGCGCTCGCGCCCTACCGCCGCTTCGCCCTGCTGCCCGCCGTCTACCGCGTGGACCGTCGCAGCGCGCAGCTGTGCGTGTGGTTTCAGGACCTGCGCTTCGCGCTCCCGGGGCGGACGCCGCCGTTCCGCTACGGCGCCTGCCGCGACGCCGCGGACGCGGCGTGGCGGGTGCACCGGCTGATTGTCCTCGACGACGGTCGGGAAATCCCGGACCCGGTCCAATAAGAGTGTTTACCGCAGATGAACGCGGAGAAACACGTTTATCCGCAGATTTACGCCGATTAAAAATGCGGAACCACAGATGCACACGGATAAACACAGATTGAAGCTTTGTTGGAACCGCGGAAGAAGAAAAGCTTTATCCGCAGATTAACGCAGATTAAAAAAACTCGCCTTGCCTGTTGCTCTCTTATCCGTGTTCATCTGCGGTCTCGTTAAATATTATTATTGGAACCACAGATGCACACAGATAAACACGGTTTGAAATAACGCCTTGTCTTTTGATCCTTAAATTATCTGTGTTCATCTGTGGTTTCGCTGTAGTTTGTCTTTTCTCTCTTATATTCATCTGTGGTTCCGTCGTTGCCTTTTCTCCGCGTCTCTGCGCCTCTGCGTTGAGTCTTTAATTCAGTACATATCAACCGGGTCCACATCGAGCGACCAGCGCACGCGCCTGCCCGTCTTCGACTCGGACAGCCGCTCCACCCAGCTGCCGAGAAAGGCGTGCAGCCCCTTGCGGCTTTTTGACTGCGCCAGCAATTGCGCGCGGTAGCGCCCGGCGCGTTTTTCCATCGGCGCCGGCGCCGGGTCCATGATCTGCACTTCCGCATCCTCGATCCGGCGGGCGAGATCGCGCGCCTCGGCCAGAAACTTCAGCGCCGCGCCCGGCCGGGGCGACTCGGCGCGCAGCAGCGCCAGATGGCTGTAGGGCGGATACTCGGTCTCGCGCCGCTCGGCCAGGGCGTAGTCGGCGAAGCCGGAAAAATCATGGCGCTGAAGCGCGGCGAATATCGGGTGCTCGGGATGCCAGGTCTGGATCACCACCTCGCCCGGCTTGTCCGCGCGCCCGGCGCGGCCGCCGACTTGGATGATCTGCTGAAACAACCGCTCGCCGGAGCGGAAATCCACGCTGTACAGGCCCTGATCGGCGTTGAGGACTCCGACCAGGGTGACGTTGGGGAAGTCATGGCCCTTGGACAGCATCTGGGTACCGACGAGGATCCGCGCCGCCCCCTCCTCGACGCGCCTGAGCTTCTCCTCCAGCGCGCCCTTGCGCCGGGTGCTGTCGCGGTCAATGCGTTCTATGTCCACGCCGGGGAAAAATCTGGCGAGCGCCGCCTCCACCCGCTCCGTGCCCGCGCCCAGCGGACGCAGCTCGCCGCCGCACGCCGGGCATTTTTCCACCCGCGGCTGCTCCGCCCCGCAGTGGTGACACAGGAGCAGCTCGCGGCGCCGGTGCAGGGTGAGCCGCGCGTCGCAGCGGCGGCAGGCC
>MFSY01000077.1:4331-10392 GCA_001785175.1 Candidatus Muproteobacteria bacterium RIFCSPHIGHO2_01_FULL_65_16
TCGCCTGGCGCAGCGGATGCGACAGGCCATCGGCCGGCTTGAGCCGGCGCATGTCGAGCAGCCGCACCGCGGGCATGGCCGCGCTGCCGGTGCGCTCGGGCAGCTCCAGGAGCCGGTACGTCCCGGCGCGCGCGTTTTTCAGGCTTTCGAGCGACGGCGTGGCGCTGCCGAGCACGATCGGGATTTTTTCGCGCGCGGCGCGCATGATGGCGCAATCGCGGGCGGAATAGCGGAAGCCGTCCTGCTGTTTGTAAGAGGTGTCGTGCTCCTCGTCCACGACGATGAGGCCCAGGTCCTTGAACGGCGTGAACACCGCCGAGCGCGTGCCGAGCACGATCGGCGCTTTTCCCGCGCCGGCGGACAACCAGGCGCACAGGCGCTCCTGATCGGTCAGGCCCGAGTGCAGCACCGCGATGGGAACCCGGAAGCGCCGCTGAAAGCGCCCCACGAGCTGCGGGGTGAGGCCGATCTCCGGCACCAGCACCAGCGCCTGGCGCCCGCGCGCCAGGACCTGCTCGATGGCGTGCAGATAGACCTCGGTCTTGCCGCTGCCGGTCACGCCGTGCAGAAGATGGCAGTGATACTCCCCGGCGCCGGCGTTTATCGCCGCGACCGCCGCCTGCTGCGCGGGATTGAGCCGCGGCGGCGGCGGTACCGGGCCGGTCGCGACTTGCAGGCAGGCGTGTGTGTGCGCGCTCACCCAGCCCTTGGCGCGCATGGCCTTGACGGTGGAAGACCAGCGCGGAGAAATTTCCGCCAGAGCCGCGGCGTCCAGCCCCTCCGGCGCGGCCATGAGCGCCGCATACAACTGTTTTTGCGCCGGCGCGCGCCCGAGTTTCTCCGCCGCCGCCCGGCCCGCGGGCGTCAGCGCCCAGACGCGCGGGCCCTCGGCCAGCGCCGCGCGCCCCTGCCTGAGCAAGGCCGGCAGCGCCGCCTGGATCACCTCGCCGATAGGGTGATGGTAATAATCCGCCGCCCAGATCAAGAGCTTAAGCAGCGGCGCGGGCACGACCGGTTCCACGTCCAGCACCCGCTGCACCCGCTTGAGGCGCGCGCGCGGCAGCGTGCTGGTCTGGGCCACGCCCAGCAGGACGCCGACGGCCTCGCGCCGGCCGAAGGGAACGCGCACGCGCACGCCCGGGGGCGGGGCCTGGGGCTGATCTTCCGGGGCGAGATAGTCGAAAATGCGATAAAGCGGCGCGGGAACGGCGACCTGATAGATGCGTGCATCGGCCATGGCGCGACTTTAATTCATCCATGCACGAAAAAGAAAACCGCGCGCGCCGTGAAACAATCACGCTCCACGTTGAGATGTTAGGCAACAAGTTGCGCTAACTGGTTGTCCCAAAAAGAAAGGCCGGTTACTCACAAAATCTGTGGATAACATTGTGTATTGTTTGCTCTCGACTAAATTCGTGCGCCGTTGGCATTAAATTTTTGTCAGATTGATTAAAAATTAATCGCATCAGATATGTTTATTTCAATCAATAAGTTACGACTAATCTGATTTTTTCCAGATTATGCCATTGGAAATTTTTGGCCTAATTCCAGATTCCGGCCGCCGCATGTGCATAAATAACTTGCAAGGAACAAAATTTTTCGATTGCCGACGGGGGGTTACGGCGGTGGAACAGGCGTCAAGAAAGAGGAGCGCCTCGACCGTCTCCGGCGAAACCTGGCCCGGCATGCTTAAAGCCGGGAGCCGAGGTCGAGAAGAATGCTGAAATTCCTGGATTCCGGATCGCGGGCGCTTCGCGCCCTTGTCCGGAATGACGGCAGGCGGCGTTCGTGACGGTTTTACTTCGCCGGCCGCGCCGAAACTTCAGTGGTGGTGCTGATAGCGGTATTTCACGGTTTTTTTGCGCGGTCCCCAGGACGACTTGGCGAGCCATTCCTGCAGCTCGGCCGCCGGCAGCGGGCGGCTGATATAAAGCCCCTGTGCCATGTCGCAGCCGAAGTCCTTGAGCTTTTGCAGCGCCGCCGCGCTCTCCACGCCCTCGGCGATCACCGTGTGACCGAAATTGTGCGCCAGATCAATGCTGGTGCGGACGATGGCCGCGTCGTTGGCGTCGCCGCTCATGCCGATGACGAAAGACTTGTCTACCTTGATCGTGTCCAGCGGCAGCTTCTTAAGATAAGTCATGGACGAATAGCCGGTGCCGAAGTCGTCGAGCGCGAGCTTGAGGCCCATGGCGGACAGGCGCTTGAGCACCTCGAGCACATGCGCCGGATCGGTCATGACGGCGCTCTCGGTGATCTCCAGCTGCAGCCACTCCGCGGCCGACTTGTGCGAGGCCAGCATCTCGGAAAAGGAATCCACGAGAAACGGGTCTTGCAGATCGCGCATGGAAAGGTTCATGGAGATGATCAGCGGCGTCCCGTTTCCATTCAGCACCGCGCCCTCCCGCAACGTCTCGCCCAGCACCCACGGGGTCAGGCCGCGGATCATTCCGGTCTGCTCCATCAGCGGGATGAACCGGTCCGGCAGCATGAGATCCTCCTGCGGCCGGGGCAGGCGCACGAGCGCCTCCGCCGCACACACCTGGCCGGTCTGGAGATCAATGATCGGCTGGTAATACAGCGTGAACTGCTCCTGCTCGACGGCGTGGCGCAGCTCGCCCAAAAACGCCAGGTGGCGCGGGTGGTGCTTGTCCTGCTTGCCGTCATAAAAGGCGTAGCCGCCGTTGCCGCGCTTGGCCGCGTACATCGCCACGTCCGCGCGCTGGATCAGGGTGTTGGCGTCCACGCCGTGGTCGGGGTAGAGCGCGATGCCGACGCTGGCGCCGACATCCAGCCTCTGCTCGTCCACCATGAACGGCGCGCGCAGTCCCTGCAGCAGCATGCGCGCGGCCATGGCCGCCTGCTTGTCGTCCACGTGCGGCAGAATCAGCGCGAATTCATCGCCGCCCATGCGCGCCAGCATGTCGGACTCGCGCAGCTTGGCGCGCAGGCGCACGCCGATCTGCTGCAGCAGCACGTCCCCGATATGGTGGCCGAGCGTGTCGTTGATCTCCTTGAAATGATCGAGGTCCATGATGAGCAGCGCGAAGCTCTTCTGCCCATCCCGCGCCTGCACGATCTCCCGGCGCAGGCGCTCCAGCAGCATGACACGGTTGGGAAGCTGGGTGAGCGCGTCGGTGAACGCCATGCGCTCGAACTTTTCATACAGGTCCCTGAGCCGGGCCGTCATGGCGTTGAATCCGGTCCCGAGCTCGACGATCTCGGCGTTGCCGTTCAAGTGCACCTCCTTGCCCAACTCGCCCTTGTCCTGTTGGATCCGGCGCAACTGGGCGGCGAGCGCGCGCAGCGGCTTGATCGCGGTCGCATGCAGGGCCTGCAGGCCGATGAATCCGGCCAGCAACGTCGCCAGAACCGCGACCCCCATCACGGCGTATTTGGTTGCTTCCAGCTGCTCGTGGAATTCCCGCACGTTCTTGGACACCGCCACATTCACCACCGCCCGCTTCGGGGCGTAGGCATTCAGCTGCAGCTCACCCATCAGGGCGTGCTCGTCGGCTTCCGCCGCCGGCCAGGAGGGAGATTTGTGCAACACCGTTCCGTCGGCGAGACTGAGCCGCAAGGGCAACCCCATGTCTCTTTCGAGGATCGTGAGATACGGCAGCATTTCCGCAACCGCTTGCAGATAGCCCGAACCGTCGCCCAGGGGAATGACGGCGACGTGATACAAACCGCCGCCGTCCACGCATAGCCCCGAAACCATCCGCGGCGTGGCGCCGGGTCCGGCCGCGAACGACGGCGCGTGCTGGTTGTTACAAACGACGGAACCGATTTTTCGCTCCGGTCCGCCGGGAATCGAGACGGCGAGGGATTTGTGGTTGGGATCGAACAACGCAAGCACGGGGCGCCCGCTCTCGTGTACGGCCCAGACGCGCCGGGCCAGGTCCGCCAGACGCGCGCGCGCCGGCGCGGCGTCTCCCCTGCGGGCGGCCGCGACCAGTTCGCGGTCCTGCCGGGCCGCGGCCGCGACCCCCTGCATCTCCACCTCGAAATGCTTGCGCGCGTGAACGATCACGGACCGCGCCTGTTCGACGATGATCTGGCGCTGGCTCTCGTTGGCGAAATCGCGGTAGATCTCGCCGAAGACAAGCGTGAGGACAAGACCGAGGGCGCTCATCGCCAGAATGGTGGCGATGAGGCTGGTACGCATGGAAAACCGGGCCAGCAGCGTGCTTATCATGAAATTTCTTGCGCTCTTTCCGGCCCGCCGTGCGGGCCGGCACACCGACATACGCCGGGTTGAATCCGTCCCACCCTGAAGGCGTTCTACCTCCCCATTCACCCTCATGGGGCTGAATGAATACTTGCAATTCCAGTGCCATGTTCCGGCGGCACTTTTCAACGAGTTATATGTTGTTCTTCAACGGATGATTTCGCCTGAACAGCGGTCAGCCGCAAAACCAGAACCTTCCAACACAAAAAAGCAGTTGTCCGCAGATTACGCAGATTAACGCAGATAAAACAGAATCTTGGGCTGCATGCGCTCACCTGAACCGCGGCCGGGGCGGTTTAATCACGACGCAGCGCGGTTTTTCGGGACGGAGGGTTGCGATTACATTATTATCTGTTTGATTTTCATCGGAAAACCAGAGATGTCTAGGTGGGAAGCGATAGCGCAGGCGATTGCGGCGGCCACAGGCGCACCGTTCGCGCCCAAACAGGAACGCCGGGCCGGCGGCGGCTGCATCAACCGCGCCGTGGTTCTGGAGGGCGACGGCCGGCGCTATTTCGTCAAGCTCAACGACGTCGCCGGGCTTTGCATGTTCGAGGCCGAGACCGAGGGGTTGAGAGAGCTGGCCGCGGCGCGGGCGGTGCGGGTCCCGGAGCCGATCTGCTGCGGGACGGCGGACGGTGCGGCGTATCTGGTGCTGGAATATCTGGCGCTGGGGCGGGGCGATCAACGCACCCAGGAACGACTCGGGCACGGCCTGGCGCAGATGCATCGGGTGACGAGCCAGACCTTCGGCTGGCGCCGGGACAACACCATCGGCTCGACGCCGCAGATCAACACGCCGGGCGCCGACTGGATCGAATTCTGGCGCCGCCACCGCCTCGGGTTTCAGCTCGAGCTCGCGGCCCGCAACGGTTACGGCGGCCGGCTTCAACACCAGGGCGAGCAACTGCTCGAGCGACTTGCGGCGTTCTTCGCCGACTACACGCCCGTCCCCGCGCTGCTGCACGGCGATCTCTGGGGCGGGAACGCCGCCGCCACCGGCGACGGCGAGCCGGTCATCTTCGATCCGGCGGTATATTACGGCGACCGCGAGGCGGACCTGGCGATGACCGAGCTGTTCGGCGGCTTCTCGGCCGGTTTTTACGCCGCCTACCGCGAAAGCTGGCCGCTCGACGCCGGCTACGCGGTGCGCAAGACGCTATACAACCTCTATCACGTGCTCAATCATCTGAACCTCTTCGGCGGCGGCTATGGCGCGCAGGCGCAACAGATGATGGAGGCGCTCCTCGGCGAAGTGCGCTGAAGGCGGCCAGCTTACAGCTATCAGCTATCAGCGGAAAGTTTCAACGACCACGCTCACCGATGCTCCGCTGCGGTGATGTCCTTCCGAAAATCCATTGCCAGCGACGGATGGGAGCCCGATAGGTGGTGGGCGGCATTATCCTGAATTGGGATATCCGATGTTCGGATAGATAATTGTTTCATGCCAGCCTCCCCCCGCTATGAACTTTTTCAGAAGGCACTTGCGGATGCAAGGCAGGGAAAGGGGCTCACGCAATCGGAAGTGGCGACACGACTTCGGAAACCCCAATCGTATGTATCCAAGTACGAAAGCGGAGAACGTCGGCTGGACGTCATTGAGTTCCTCGAGGTCTGTGAGGCTATGTCTGTGAATCCTTCTTCGATTTTACGGAAAATATAACCGCATTATGGGTAGCAAGAAATCTATTCTAAGCAGATGGGGGATAACTGAATCCGAGCTTACGGATTTGGTTGACCAGAATCCGAGCCTGCGTGGCATCCTTTTGGGCTATGTCGCCGAGAAGAAATTTCATGATGCTTTTTTGAATAGTCCGCAAATCACCGAGT
>MFSY01000078.1:0-6136 GCA_001785175.1 Candidatus Muproteobacteria bacterium RIFCSPHIGHO2_01_FULL_65_16
TCTCTCCTTTGTTTGTTAGCGGTTAATTCCCAGGCATCGCCACCCAACGCGATTTATGGTAGATACCGCGGCATTTTGCAGCATTGATATGAATCAACATAATCCGGTATTCGCAGCCAAGGCAGCGGATCAAACATCCGATAAGAACCGAGGGGCAGGGAACCCCTGAAACCGGATGTTACCCATTGATCCGGAATAACTTCTTCCAGACTGTCAACGCCCGGATATACAAGGCGTTATTAGCGATATCAGGGGAGGTTAAAGATGACGTATCGGATTTGTCTACAATTTCCGCCATGCGGATTTGCCGTGATGGGCTGTAAAAATCTTTCATTGACTACACATAACTGGAGAAATGCATCATGTTGAAATCGAAACTTGCCGTTCTGGGCGCGGTGCTGGCGCTGTTCGCGATTCCCGCCGCGCACGCCGACGATCCGGTCAAACCCAATCCGGAAATCCGGGCGGACAAAAAGGAGATCATGCAGGACCGCCGGGAAATCCGCGACGACAAGCGCGAAATCCGCCAGGATCTCCGCGAACGCAACCAGGACCGGCGCGAACTGCGCGAGGAGCTTCGCGAAGGCGACAAGGAAGGCGCGCGCGAGGCGCGGCGCGAACTTCGGCAGGACAACGCCGAACTGCGCGGTGACCGCCGCGAGCTGCGCCAGGACAAGCGGGAACTGCACCGGGACAAGCGCGAGCTGCGCCACGACCGCCGCGAAAACCACCGCGAGCACCATCAGGCACACCGCGCCAAGCGCTCCTAGGCAAGTACCCGACGTCGCAAAAAAACGGGGTTTAATGCCCCGCTTTTTTGTGCCCGGCGTCTGATATGCGACGCGCCCGCGGCCGTGACAACCAGAACCACCAGACAATCAGGCCAATAAGCGCCAGCCCGCCGAGATTGATGAGAATAAAATCCATAAAAAGTGGATAGACAGGATTAGAACAAAAACCGAAACATTGTATTTCTGATTCTTAATCCTGTCCATTATGCTTTAAAAAATCGTAACCGGTTGGCGTTGCTCACCACCGTCACCGACGACATGGCCATGGCCGCGCCGGCGATGATGGGATTGAGCAACGGGCCGCCGAAGGGGAAGAGCGCCCCGGCGGCGACGGGGATGCCGAGCACGTTGTAGATGAACGCGCCGAACAGATTCTGCTTGATGTTGCGCACCGTGGCCTTGGAGATGGCGATGGCGTCGGGCACGCCGTGGAGCGAGCCGCGCATGAGCGCGACGTCGGCGGATTCGATCGCTACATCGGTGCCGGTGCCGATGGCGTAGCCGACGTCGGCCTGCGCCAGCGCCGGCGCGTCGTTGATGCCGTCGCCGACCATGCCGACGATCTCCCCGCGCGCCTGCAGCTCGGCGACCTTCGCGGCCTTGTCGCCCGGCAGCACCTCGGCCAGCACCTCGTCCACGCCGACCTCCCGCGCCACGGCCGCGGCGGTGGCGCGGTTGTCGCCGGTGATCATGACGACCTTGAGGCCGTCTGCGCGCAGCCGCGCGATCGCCGCCTTCGAGTCGGGCTTGATGGGATCGGCCACCGCCACGATGCCCGCGAGCCTGCCGTCCACGGCGAGATACATCGGCGTCTGGGCCTGGGCTGCGAGCTGGCGCGCCTTGGACTCCAGTTCACCGACATTGACCTGCTCGCGCTGCATGAGCTTGAGGTTACCGAGCAACACCGTGCAAGAACTCCCCCCCCCCCTCCCCTCCCCCGCAAGGGGGGAGGGAAAGGGAGGGGGTACCACCGTTCCGCGAACCCCGTGGCCAACGATGGCCTCGAAGCCGCCGACGGACGCCAGCGCGAGCCCCCGGGTCTTAGCCGCCGAAACGATCGCTTCCGCGAGTGGATGCTCCGAACCGGTCTCGATGCTCGCGGCGATTCGAAGCAACTCGTTCTCGCTTACGCCCGCCGCCGGGACCAGCTCCGTCACCGCCGGTCGTCCTTCGGTCACCGTGCCGGTCTTGTCGAGCACGATCGTGGTGAGCCTGCCCGCCTGCTGCAACGCCTCGCCGTTTCTTATGAGAATGCCGTACTCGGCCGCCTTGCCCACGCCGACCATGATCGAGATCGGCGTCGCCAGCCCCAAGGCGCACGGGCAGGCGATGATGAGCACGGTCATGGTCGCGACCAGGGTGTACGAGAGCCTGGGCTCGGGACCAAAATCGAACCAGGCGAGAAACGTGAGCACCGCGATGATGAGCACCGACGGCACGAACACGGAGGAGATCTTGTCCGCGAGCCGCCCGATGGCGGGCTTGGACGACTGCGCCCGGCGCACAAGCTCGATGATTCGCGCGAGCGCGGTGTCGGCACCGATGTGCTTGGCCTGGAACAGGAAGGTGCCGGTCTTGTTGAGCGTGCCGCCCGTGACCTCGGCGCCGAGCTTCTTCTCCACCGGCATCGGCTCGCCCGTGAGCATGGACTCATCCACGTTCGAATGGCCCTCGATGACGACCCCGTCCACCGGGATCTTCTCGCCGGGCCGCACGCGGATCGTCTCGTCGAGGCCGACATCGGAAATCGGAATGTCCGTTTCCCTGCCGTCCCGGATGACGCGCGCCGTTTTCGGCTGCAATCCGATCAACCGCCTGATCGCCTCCGAGGTCTTGCCGCGGGCGCGCATCTCGAGCGCCTGCCCGAGATTGATGAGGGCGATGATGATGGCCGCGGCCTCGAAGTAGGCGTGGCGCGCGAGGCTCGGCACGATGCCGGGGAAGGCGACCACGAGCATGGAATAGACCCAGGCGGCGCCGGTGCCGAGCGCGATGAGCGTGTCCATGTTGGCGTGGTGCGCGCGAAACGCCTTCCACGCGCCGCGGAACATGTGGCCGGCGGAGTAGACGAGCACGAACAGCGTGATGGCGCCGGCCGCGAGCCAGAACCCGCGCCCACCGGCCGTATCCAGCATCGGCAGCCAGCCCAGCGGCTCGGCGATGAAGAGCGGAAAACCGAGCGCGGAGGCGACGAGGAACTTGCGCAGCAACCGGCGGTAGTGCGCCATCTCCGCTGCTTCCTTTTCCGTCTCGTCCTCCGGCCCGCGCAGCACGGCGGCGCCGTAGCCGGCCTGTTTGACGGCCTCCACCAGAACCCGCGTGTCAGTCACGCCACGGACGCTGGCGGTGCGTTCGGCGAGATTGACCGTCGCCTCGTCCACGCCCGTGACACCCTTCAGCGCGTTCTCGACCGTGGCCACGCAACCGGCGCAGCTCATGCCGGCGATGGACAGGCGCTTGACGCGGGAGAGATCATTCATGGCGACAAATTATACAACGGTGCAACGGTGATCTCTCCGCGCAGATTAGCTGCGGCACCCATTTGATCCGGTAACGGCGGCAGGTTCAGAAGAACCACTGCACGTGCGTATAGCACACCTCATGAAGCCGGCCGTACTCGCTGTCGGCGGCGCCGGTGAAAAACTGCGCCCCACCGCCCAGTCCCAGTTGGCGGCAAACGAATACACCGGGCTCGGCGCGAAGAACAGGCTGCCGTCGTCGCGGTTGACGATCAGGTAATTCTCGGTGCGCAGGAGCGGCGTGAGCTCGTACCTGAGCCGGGCGCCGACGTAGCGACGCGCGACGTTCTGGATTTCGCCGGCGAACAGGCGCGTGAAATCGTAACGCGCGCGCCCTGTCTCATCACCCCGTTGCCATCCGCCTCACGGGCGCGCCCACTCGAAACGGGCGCGGATCGGCTTGGCCGCGCCGGGCAGCCGGATCAACAGCTCGATCCGGTACGGACCGGGACCGAGCATATTGAAGTAATTGCCGTAGGTGACGCTGCCGGCGATCGTCATCGGTTCGAGTCTCTTTTCTGCCTTGAACCTGTCCGGGCCCGTAATCGTCGCGGTGACTTCGGCGCGGGCGATCCGCTCGCCGGTCTTGTCGTTGAACAGCGCGACCATGAGATGGTTCTCGCCGACGGGCGCGCCACCGTGCATCCCGCGCTCGGGGTGCTCGGGCACATGGCCGCGCACGAGTTGCGCCGGCAGGACGCCAAAGTAGATCGCCACACCATCAATCACCTGGCGCTGGTCCCGCTCGGCGGCGAGCGCGGCGGCCGACAACCACAACAGCGCGGCCAGCAGACCGCTGACCTTCACAATGCTAGTTTTCATGATCCCGCCTCCGTGCCGCTTAACCGCGTGCCCGCTCATCAGAAGTTCGTCAGTGATCATGTCCGTCCCGATCGTCATGGTCATGCTTCGTTGTGTTAGTCGCCTTGTTTTCCGAGGGAAGCAGCCGCGCTGCCTTACCGCCACCATTGCCGGAGCCGTCCGCGGCCGGCAGCGACTGGACGCCCAGGCCATAGCGGTATACCAGTTCCCCACCGTGCCACCCGGTCAAACCGAGAAGGAAGGTCGGAACGATCAGGGCCGCCGCAAAGACGATGTTGGTTTTATGGCCGGCGCGGTAGCGCATGACGCTCCACACCACCAGGGGGAGAAAAACGGCGAGAGTCGTCAGCGCCCAGTTGCGATGCACCGACATGGCGGCGTGGGAGGGCGCGTCGTGGGTTACGCTGTTGAAGGCGAGCCAGCCGAAGAAAGCCGCAATCAGCGCGGAGCCGTAACCCAGCCAGAGGTTCCAGTGCGCGACGATGTGCGCCTGCCGGCGCACATTCGAGTCCCGGGGATGCAGCACGACCGCCGCAAACAGAAATGCGGCGATCACCAGCAGCCCCACGGCAAAATGGACGAATATTGGATGCCAGTTGGGAATAATTTCGATCATTACTGCTCTCCTTCCTTTCGATGGATGCGATCTCAATTTGCGGGCTTCGACGCCGGCGCGCCCGGCGGGCTTCCCACCGGGCGCCGGCCTTGGTGCTACTTAGTCGGCTTCATCCCCTCCTTCATCATCCGGTCCATCTGCTTGCGCATCCCCTCCATCTGCTTCTGCATGTCGGCGTCCATCATCATGCCCCTGCCGACCATGCCGGACATCATGTCCATCATTCCGGCCATATCGCGCATGCGCTCGGCCATCTGCTTCTGCTCGGCCGCACTCAGGTTGCCCTTGGACATGCGACTCGACATTTCCATCATCTGGCCGGACATGTCGTGCATCGTGCCGGACATCTGCCGCGCGCCCGGTCCGCTCATGCCCTTCTGCCCGCCCATCTGCGCGACGGCCGGGGCCGCGAGCGCGAACAACAGCGCGGACATCATCAAACTACGGTTAATAGCCTGTCCCATCATAGAACCCTCCTTCTTGCTGGTTGACGATCCGCGCCCCACGAGGGGCACGCTCTTTCCGGACGATGCCACGATCCGAAACCTACTTCATGCTCACTCCGCGAGCGGCGCCGTACGCCAGCGCGGAATAAAGGCCGGCGTGCGCGCGGCATACCGCTTGTACTCTTGACCGAACTCGGCCGCCACCTCGCGCTCCTCGCGCCGCGCCAGGCGCACGTACATGTACGCGAGTACCGGGAACATGGCGAGCGTGAGCAGCGTCGGCCACTGCACCAGGAAACCGAGCATGATGAGTACGAACGCCGCATACTGCGGATGGCGTATCCGCGCATACGGTCCGGTGGTGGCGAGCGTGTGCGTGCGCTGCGCGGCGTAGAGCACGCGCCAGGCCCTCGCAAGCAGAATGAAGCCGCCGCCGATGAAGGCGAAGCTCAGGATGTGAAACGGCCCGAAGTGCGGGTTCGCGCGCCAGCCGAGGAGCATCTCGAGCAGGTGCCCCGCGTCGTGCGCGAACCAGTCCACGCCCGGGTAACGGCTCTGGAGCCAGCCGGCGAGGAGATAGATCGTGAGCGGAAAGCCGTACATCTCGGCGAACAGCGCCACGATGAAGGCCGAGAACGCCCCGAACGAGCGCCAGTCGCGCGCGCTCTTCGGCTGCGCAAAGCTGAACGCGAAGATGATGAACACCAGCGAGTTGACAATCACCAGCGGCCACAGGCCGTAAGCAGGGGTTGCGCTCATCGGCGCCCCTCCCGGTCGCCGGCGCCATGACCATGACCGCGGTGGCCGAATAGATGCAGCAGCGGGCAGAGCAGCAGCAACACGTACGGCAGCGCACCGAGCACATGCGCACGATGCTCGGTGAACAGGAAAAATCCGGCGATGGCGAGGAACCCGAGCAGCGCAAGCCCGGTGCGCGAGCGC
>MFSY01000078.1:6159-6362 GCA_001785175.1 Candidatus Muproteobacteria bacterium RIFCSPHIGHO2_01_FULL_65_16
CCGAGCCACCAGGCGTAGAGCATGGCGACGGGGCACGAGACCGCGAAGGCGACGATGATCGCGGCCGCCGGCGTAAAGCCCCAGCGCGTGAGCACCCACGTCGCAATCCCAGCCATGACAAGGAGGCAGAAGGCGACGCTCACGTAACGGCCGGTTGCGCGCATACGGATCATCCGGTCGCCACCCCCGCGCGCTTCAGCAGC
>MFSY01000079.1 GCA_001785175.1 Candidatus Muproteobacteria bacterium RIFCSPHIGHO2_01_FULL_65_16
TCAGGATTTACAGGATTAAGGATTTTGGTAGAGAAGAAATCCTGTTAATCCTGTTTTTTAATCCTGTAAATCCTGTCTGATTTTTTTGCTAGGGAAGCTCTGAACAAGTAGTAAAGCCGTCATGCCAGCGAAAGCTGGCATCCAGAATCGGCCTTACGGCCGATGCTTCTTCAAAGCCTGGATTCCGGCTTGCGCCGGAATGACGACTTAATCAGAGCTTCCCTAGGGCTCTTTAGGTAACAACGCAGGAGAACGGAAAATGAAAAAGTGGCTTTTTGTCGTGTTGACCTTGGGCGTGGCGCTGCTGCCGGCGACGGGCCGCGCGCAATACGAGAAGGGCGTGCACTATCTCGAGGTCCCGTTCGCCGGAACGGCGCCGGCCGGCGGCCGGGTCGAGGTGCGCGAGTTTTTCTGGTACGGCTGTCCGCACTGCCACGACCTGGAACCGACGATCGCGCAGTGGCTGAAAAAAATTCCGCCGCACGTGAAATTCGTGCGCACGCCCGGCACCTTGGCGCCGCAGTGGCTGGTCCACGCCCAGGCGTTCTACGCCTTCGAGAGCCTGGGCGCGGCCGAGCGGCTGCACGGCCCGTTTTTCAACGCCATCCACGAACGGCGGCTGGAGCTGAATGACGAGGAGAGCATCGCCGGCTTCGCCGCCGCCAACGGCGTGAACAAGGAAAAATTCATCCAGGCGTTCCGCTCCTTTTCCGTGCGCATGAAGGTGGAGAAGGCCAGGCAGATGAACCGGGATTTCGCGGTGAGCTCGGTCCCGGCGTTCGTGATCGGCGGAAGATATTACACCACCCCGGTCATGGCCGGCGGCGGCGCGGCCGTGATGCAGGTGGTGGATTTCCTGATCAAGAAGGCGGGGCGGACCGGCGCGAAGTGATCTACACCGGGCTGCCGGCCCGGGTATGAAATATACCTGCTAATATTTCAGCAGGCGCGGCGGGCGGCACCGCAGGGATCCCGCGATCGGGTGAACAAATGGACGAGCCTACGAAGAATCGGAATCTGGGCGCCTGGCGGAGCAGCACGCCGCTGGCGGACGGCAACGCGCCCTACCTCGAAGAGCTTTACGAAGCGTATCTGCGCGACCCGGGCGCGGTCGCCCCCGCCTGGCGGCGCTACTTCGAGTCCCTGCCGCGCGTGAACGGCGTGGACCAGGACACACCCCACTCCGACATCCGCCGTCACTTCCGCGAGCTTGCGCGCCGGGGCGCCCCGGCGCCCGCGGCGCCGGCGCCGGCCGCGGTCGTCGCGGCGTCGCAGAAGCAGGTCCGGGTGCTGCAGCTCATCAACGCCCACCGCTTCCGTGGCCACCAGGCGACGCGGCTCGACCCCCTCGGTCTCAGGGAGCCGCCCGCGATCCCCGAGCTCGACCCGCGCCATCACGGCCTGAGCGACGCCGATCTCGACGACGAGTTCGAGACCGGCTCTCTGGTCGGCCCGCGCACGGCGACGCTGCGCGAGATCGTGCAGGTCCTCAGGCAGACCTACTGCGGCGTGGTCGGCGCCGAGTACATGCACATCACCGACACCGCCGAGAAGCGCTGGCTCCAGAGCGGCCTCGAAAGCGTGCGCGGCGTGCCGCGCTATCCGCCGGAGATCAGGCGCCAGTTGCTCGCGCGTCTGATCGCGGCCGAGGGACTGGAGCATCATCTGCACACGAAGTACACCGGCCAGAAGCGGTTTTCGCTCGAGGGCGCGGAGAGCCTGATCCCGATGCTGGATGAAATCATCGGCCGCGCCGGCGGCGGCGGCGCCAGGGAGGTGGTCATCGGCATGGCGCACCGCGGCCGCCTGAACGTGCTGGTCAATATTCTGGGCAAGACGCCGGCCGAGCTGTTCCGCGAGTTCGAGGGCAAAAGCGCGGGCAACGGCGGCACCGGCGACGTGAAGTATCACCTCGGTTATTCCTCCGACATCCAGACGCACGGCGGGCCGGTGCACGTGGCGCTCGCCTTCAACCCGTCGCATCTGGAGATCGTCGGGCCGGTGGTGCAGGGCTCGGTGCGCGCGCGCCAGGAGCGCAGCCGCGATAAATACGGCGCGCGCGTGCTGCCGGTGGTGATCCACGGCGACGCCGCCTTCGCCGGCCAGGGCGTGGTGATGGAGACCTTCAGCATGTCGCAGGCGCGCGGCTACTCCACCCGCGGCACGGTGCACATCGTGGTGAACAACCAGATCGGTTTCACCACGAGCCTGTCGCAGGACGCGCGCTCGTCGTTCTATTGCACCGACGTGGCCAAGATGGTGGGCGCGCCCATCTTGCACGTGAACGGCGACGACCCGGAGGCGGTGCTGTTCGTGACCCAGATCGCGCTCGATTACCGCATGACCTTCCGCAAGGACGTCGTGATTGATCTCATGTGCTATCGCCGCCACGGGCACAGCGAGGCCGACGAGCCGAGCGTCACCCAGCCGCTCATGTACCAGCGCATCCGCGAGCTGCCGACCACGCGCGCGCTCTACGCCCGGAAACTCGCGGACGCCGGTCTCGTCGCCCCGGACGCGGCGCAGGAGGTCGCGCGCGCCCACGAGCGCGCGCTCGCGGCCGGGGATTGCGTCGCGCCCGGTTTCATCCCCAAGGGGCGCGCGGGCCACGTCTACGGCACGGACTGGACGCCCTACGCCGGCGGCGTCTGCGACGAATCCGTCGCCACCGGCGTCGGACTCGATGCGATCCGCGACCTGACGGAGCGCATGCTCCGTACTCCCGAGGGCTTCGAGCTGCACCCCCAGGTCGCCAAGATCCACGACGGCCGCCGCCGCATGACGGCCGGCGCCATGCCCCTGGACTGGGGCTACGCCGAGAACCTGGCGTACGCGACCCTGCTCCGGGACGGCTACGGCGTGCGCCTGTCGGGACAGGACTCGGGCCGCGGGACGTTTTTTCACCGCCACGCGATCGTGCACAACCAGAAGGACGGCGCGGCCTACGTGCCGCTGCGCAACCTGTTCGACGGCCAGCCGAATTTTCTCGTCATCAATTCGCTGCTGTCCGAGGAGGCGGTGCTGGCGTTCGAATACGGCTACGCCACCGCCGATCCCGGGACGCTCGTGATCTGGGAGGCGCAGTTCGGCGACTTCGCCAACAACGCGCAGGTGGTGATTGACCAGTTCATCAGCGCCGGCGAGCAGAAGTGGGGCCGGCTCTGCGGGCTGACGCTGTTCCTGCCGCACGGCTACGAGGGCCAGGGGCCGGAGCACTCCTCGGCGCGCCCGGAGCGCTATCTGCAACTGTGCGCGCAGCGCAACATGTACGTGTGCGCGCCGACGACGCCGGCGCAGTTCTTTCACCTGCTGCGGCGGCAGATGCTGTTCCGCTGCCGCAAGCCGCTCATCGTCATGACGCCCAAGAGCCTGTTGCGGCACCGGCTGGCGCAGAGCACGCTCGAGGATCTGGCGCAGGGCGGGTTCCGCACCGTCATTCCCGAGACCGACGCCCTGGACGCGGCGCGCGTCACGACCGTGATCATGTGCAGCGGCAAGGTCTATTACGACCTGAGCGAGCGGCGGCGCGCGCTCGCGCGCACGGACGCGGCCATCGTCCGGATCGAGCAGCTCTATCCGTTTCCGCAGGAAGCGCTCGGGAGCGAGCTCAAGCGCTATCCACGGGCGCGCCGCTTCGTGTGGTGCCAGGAGGAGCCGAAGAACCAGGGCGCCTGGTTCCCGAGCCAGCACCACCTGTGGCCGCTGCTGCCCAAGGGCGCGGCGCTCGAATACGCCGGCCGGCCGATGTCGGCGGCGCCGGCGGTGGGCGATCACTCGCTGCACGTGCGGCAGTTGCACGATCTGCTCGACCAGGCCTTGAAGCCCTGACAGGTTGCTGAAAAAGTACGTCCAGGACTTTTTCAGCCACGCAAGGCAAAAATGCGATTTTTGCTTTGCTTCATTTTTCAAACACTTGGGTGTTTGAAAAATGGCGGTCGGTTCCTCGACCGCGCCGCAGCTTGCTGAAAAACGAGTTTTTCAGCAAGCTGCTAAGCCTGAGGCCTCAAGCTTCGGGATTGAAACTTGCACACCAAGATCAATTTGAGATGAGCGACATCACCGTCCCGGTCTTTCCGGAATCCGTCACCGAAGGCACGCTGCTCGCCTGGCGCAAGCGCCCCGGCGATCCGGTGCGGCGCGGCGAGGTCGTCGCGGACATCGAAACCGACAAGGTCGTGTTCGAGGTGCCGGCCGCCGCCGACGGGGTGCTGCGGGAGATCGCGGTAGCGGAGGGGGCGACCGTGGTGTCGGGCCAGGTGATCGGTCGCCTCGGGGAAGGCGCAGCCGCCGCGCCGGAAGCGGCCACGCCGCCGCCCGCGCCCAAGGCCGGGGAGGCGCCGCCGCCCGCGCCCCCGGTCATGCCGGCGGCGCGCCGGCTGATGGAGCAGCACGGGCTCGAGGCCGGAACGATCCGGGGCAGCGGCAAGGACGGGCGCGTGCTCAAGGAAGATGTCCTGCGGCGGATCGAGGCGCCCACACCAGCGGCCGGGCGGCCCGCGCCGAAGCCGGCGCCGGTCGCGCCGCCCGCGGCGGTCGCGGAGCGGGTCGAGAAGCGCGTGCCCATGACGCGGCTGCGCGCGCGCATCGCCGAGCGCCTGGTGGCGGCGCAGCAGACGGCGGCCATCCTCACCACCTTCAACGAGGTCAACATGCAGCCGGTGATGGATCTGCGCGCCCACCACCGCGAGCGCTTCGAGCGCGAGTACGGCGTGCGCCTGGGGCTGATGTCGTTTTTCGTCAAGGCCGCGATCGAGGCCCTGCGCCGCTTCCCCGAGGTCAACGCCGCGATTGACGGCCACGACATCGTCTATCACGGCTTCTACGACATCGGCATCGCCGTCAGCACCGAGCGCGGCCTGGTGGTCCCGATCCTGCGCGACGCCGACCGCATGACGATGGCGCAGATCGAGGCCGCGATCAAGGAATTCAGCGAGCGCGCCCAGGGCGGCCGGCTCACGCTCGAGGAGATCACCGGCGGCACCTTCACCATCACGAACGGCGGCGTGTTCGGCTCGCTGCTGTCCACGCCGATCCTCAATCCGCCGCAGAGCGCCATCCTCGGCATGCACAAGATCCAGGACCGGCCGGTGGCGGAGAACGGCGGCGTCGTGATCCGGCCGATGATGTATCTGGCGCTCTCCTACGACCACCGCCTGATTGACGGGCGCGAAGCGGTGCAGTTCCTGGTCGCGATCAAGGAGACACTCGAAGACCCGGCGCGCTTGCTGCTTGAGGTATGAGAATGAAATGGACAGGATTTACAGGATTACGCATGATTAACAAGATTAAACCCTTTAAGGTTCCCTTAAGAATTAATCCTGTAAATCCTGAAAAATCCTGTTAATCCTGTCTAATTTTTTTATGACCGAGCGCTATAACGTAGTGGTCATCGGCGCCGGACCGGCGGGCTACACGGCCGCGATCCGCGCCGCCCAGCTCGGGCTGAAAACCGCCTGCGTGGACGACTGGCGCAACGCCGGACGCGAGCCCGTGCCAGGCGGCACCTGCCTGAACGCCGGCTGCATCCCGTCGAAGACGCTCCTGGAATCATCCGAGCTCTACGCCCACGCCCGGGAGCGCGCCGCCGCCCGGGGCGTGCAGCTCGCCGCCCCGGTGCTCGATCTCGCCGCCATGATGGCGCACAAGGACAAGGTAGTGGGGGAGCTCGCGCGCGGGATCGCGGCGTTGTTCAAGGCCAACGGCGTCGCGTGGCTGCCCGGGCGCGGGCGGCTGCTGCGCGCGCGGCAGGTCGAGGTCGCGGGCCACGACGGCGCGGTTACGGCGCTCGCGGCGGACAACGTCATTCTCGCGTGCGGTTCGGCGCCCGTGGAGCTCAAGGACGCGCCGCTCACCGGCGATCTCATCGTGGATTCGGCCGGCGCGCTCGCGTTCGCCGCTGTGCCGCGGCGGCTCGGCGTCATCGGCGCCGGCGTCATCGGGCTCGAGCTCGGCAGCGTGTGGCGGCGGCTCGGGAGCGAGGTGGTGCTGCTCGAGGCGCAGGAGCAGTTCCTCACCATGGCCGACGAGCAGGTCGCCGGGGAGGCGCTCCGGCAGTTCGCCGCCCAGGGGCTCGACATCCGTCTGGGCGCGCGCGTGCTCGGGTGCGAGGCCGACGCGGCCTCCGTCACCGTGCGCTACCAGGACCGGACCGGCGCGCACACGGAGCGCTTCGATCGGCTCGTCGTGGCGGTGGGGCGGCGGCCGGCGACCCAGGGGCTCGCGGCCGAGGAGGCCGGGCTGCTGCTCGACGAGTGGGGCCTGATCCACGTGGACGAGCAGTGCCGCACCAATCTCCCCGGCGTCTACGCCGTGGGCGACGCCGTGCGCGGGCCGATGCTCGCGCACAAGGGCATGGCCGAGGGCGCGATGGCGGCCGAGCTCTGCGCCGGGCGCGCGGCCCGGGTGAATTACGCCGCGATTCCGGCGGTGATCTACACCCGGCCCGAGATCGCCTGGGTCGGCAAGACCGGGCAGGAACTCAAGCGCGCGGGCGTGGATCACCGCGCCGGCGTCTTCCCCTTCGCCGCGAGCGGCCGCGCCCGCGTCGCGGACGCGGCCGCGGGCTTCGTCAAGGTCCTCGCCGACGCCGCCACCGACCGCGTGCTCGGCGTGCACATGATCGGGCCGCAGTGTTCAGAGCTGATCGCGTCGGCGGCGCTGGCCATGGAGTTCGGCGCCGCCGGCGCGGACCTCGCGCTCACGATGTTCCCCCACCCGACGCTGTCCGAGGCGCTGTCCGAGGCGGCGCTGGCGCTGGAGGGGCGCGCCATCCACGCGGCGCCGGCAAAGCGCAAGCCCTAAGAGCCTCTAACAGAATGAATACGATTTTGAACCGCCAAGGCGCCGAGCCTGCCCCGGCAGGCTGTAAGCCGGGGGTCGCCAAGAAAGACTATTTTAGAGGTAAAAAATTTGGCGTTCTTGACGTCTTGGCGGTTAATCCTTTTTTGCTAGAGATTCTAAGTTTTTAATCTGCGTAAATCTGCGTTAATCTGCGGATAAGGCTTTTCCGTGTCAGTCCTCGAGCTGCTGCAGGCGTTTTCCCGAGCGCAGCAGCGCCTCGCACTCGCCGGCCGGCAGCGGCTTGCTGAAATAGTAGCCCTGGATGCCGTCGCAGCGGCGGCTGCGCAGGAACGCGAGCTGCTCCTTCGTCTCCACGCCCTCGGCGACCACCTGGATGCCGAGGCTGTGCGCCAGGGTGATGATGGCGCTCGCGATCGCGGCGTCGTCCGGGTTGGTGGTCACGTCACGCACGAAGGTGCGGTCAATCTTGAGGACGTCAATCGGAAACAGCTTCAGGTAGCCGAGGCTGGAGTAGCCGGTGCCGAAGTCGTCAATCGAGATGTGGATGCCCATGACCTCCAGCATCCGCAGCTTGGCGATGTTTTCCTCGCCGCCGTGCATGAGCACGCTCTCCGTGAGCTCGAGCCCGAGGGATTGCGGCCGGAGCCCGGTCTGCCGCAGCACGCGCGTGACCGCCTCGACGAAATCCTGCTGCCGGATCTGGTGGCCGGATATGTTCACGGCCACGCGGTAGCCGGAAAGGCCGGCGTCCTCCCACGCCTTGTTCTGCGCGCACGCCGTGCGCAGCACCCATTCGCCGATCGGAGTGATCAGGCCGATCTCTTCCGCGATGGGAATGAACTTGTCCGGCGGGATCCAGCCGCGTTCCGGATGTTTCCAGCGCACCAGCGCCTCCATGCCGACGATCCGGCCGGTGGTCATGTCCACCTGCGGCTGGTAGTGCAGCGTGAACTCCTTGCGTTCGAGCGCCACGCGCAGGCCGCTTTGCAACAGCAGGCGCTCGGTGGCCGCGGCCGACATCTCCGCGGCGTAAAACTGATAGCTGTTCTTCCCCTGTTCCTTGGCGCGGTACATGGCGATGTCGGCGTATTTCAGCAGCTCTTCCCGATCCCGGCTGTCGAGCGGGAACAGCGCGACGCCGAGACTGGCGGTGACGAAGATCTCGCGTCCGTCAACGCCGTAGGGGAGGCGGAAGTCCTCGACGATCTTCTGCGCCAGGCGGTTCGCGTCGCCCGCTTGCGCCATGTCGCTCAGGATCAGCGTGAACTCGTCGCCGCTCAGGCGCGAGACGGTGTCGCCCGGGCGCAGGCATTGGCCCAGGCGTTCGGCGACCCCCTGGAGCAGCAGATCGCCCGCCTTGTGACCGAAGCTGTCATTTATGTTCTTGAAGTTGTCCAGGTCCAGGAACATAACCGCCACGACGCGCTTGTGGCGCCCGGCGTCAATCAGCGCCTGCTTCAGGCGGTCGTTGAACAGGGCGCGGTTGGGCAGGCCGGTCAGGGAGTCGTGATGCGCGACAAAGGTCAGGTGGTCCTCGGCCGCCCTGCGCACGCCGATTTCCTCGAGCAGCTTGCGCGCGAGCGGCGCGATCTGCCAGCGCAGCAGCAGCACGCCGCCGAACGCCAGCGCCAGGAGCATCAGCAGCAGTTGCTGAAACCGGATCAGGATCGGCGCGTACAGCTCCGCGCTCGCCATGCTGACCGTCATGCCCAGCCCCAGATCATCGATCGGACCGTAGGCCGCGACCGTCCTCCGGTTTTCACCGTCAAGGCCGTGGCCGACGCCGAGCCTGCCGTCGAGCGCGAGGTCCATGGGATGCGGTTCCCCCTTGCCGCGCCGCGGCCCCGGGCGCGCGCGGAAATTGTCGGCGCCATCGGTAAAGCACAGCACCCCTTCCTTCTGTCGCGCGCAAACTTCTGTTACGCCGGTTTTGCCTGTATCAGCGGCGGTGGTGAAAAGCTGATCTATCTCCGGCAAGGGGATGTCCACGCTCAGATTGGCGCCCCGTGGTTCCGGCGCCCCCACGGGTAGGACGACGTTCAGCACAGTTCCGTTCCGCCACAGCAGGTAAGCC
>MFSY01000080.1 GCA_001785175.1 Candidatus Muproteobacteria bacterium RIFCSPHIGHO2_01_FULL_65_16
TCCGGCTGCGTCTCGGTCTACAAGCTCGACGTCCAGCAGGGAAACGTGGTCACGCCGGAGATGCTCGGGACGCTCAAGCCCGGCATGACCCGCAACCAGGTGCGGTATGTGCTCGGCACGCCGCTGATCGCGGATCCGTTTCACCAGGATCGCTGGGACTATTTTTATTCCTACAAGAAGGGCGGCGCCGACTCCGCGCAGACCCGGCGCCTGACCGTGATCTTCCGCAACGATGTCCTGGTTGCCGTGGATGGCGACACCGTTCCCCAGACCGGCGATTTCGCCGCGGTCCCCGACGGCGCGACCCCGCCCGCGGGCGCGGCCCAGGAGCCGGCAAAATCGGCCACGGACGCCACGCCGCATCTCGGCCCGCCGGCCCCGCCCCGGACCCTGATGCTCCGCTGAGTCGGCGCCACGCAGACCGCCGGTCACGACCGTTTTCCGTAGAGCGACACGGCGCGGTGGTGAAAGCTGTCCACCAGCTGATTCGCGATGGTCGAGAACACCGGCGTCAACACCACCCCCACGAGCCGATTGGCGACCTCGAACTCGAGATCGAGCAGGATCTTGCTCTCGCGCTCGTCGAGCGCGTTGAACTGCCAGAAGCCCTGGAGATAACTGAACGGGCCGTCCAGCATGCGCATGTCCATCATCTTGTCCTTCTGCAACAGGTTGCGCGTGGTGAAGGCCTTGTGCAGGCCGCCGTAGGCGATGGTGATGGACGCGATCACCTCGTCGTCCACGGACGACATGACGCGCGCGCCGCCGCACCACGGCAGAAATTTCGGATAGGACTGGATGTCCGCCACCAGCTCGTACATCTCATGCGCGCTGTACGGCACCAGGGCGGAGCGCTTGATCGAGGTCACAGGAACAGTCTGGGGATATTGAAAAACACAATCAACAGCGCGGCCGGGATCGCGAGCCGCGTCAGCCACAGCCAGGCGTCGTAGGCGCAGGGCGTGCGCAGATTGAGCTGCGCGCGCGTGACCTCGGGCTTCATGACCCAGCCGCAAAAGAGCGCGATCGCGGCGGCGCCGAGCGGCAGCAACACCTGGACCGTCAGTATCTGCAGGATATCGAAAAACCCGAGTCTCTTGACGGTGCCGAGAAACTTGAACGAAAACCCCCAGTAATCGAACGACAAAATCGAAATCAACCCGAGGAGCCAGACCGCCGCGCCGCCGGCGACGGCCGCCCGGGCGCGGCTGATGTCGAAACGCTCCGTGAGCCACGCCAGCGCCGGCTCCGCCAGCGCCACCGCCGACAGCCCGGCCGCGACCACCAGCAGCAGGAAGAACGCCGTCCCCGGAAAACGCCCGAGGGGAAGATGGTCGAGCGCGAGCGGAAGCGCCTGGAACGCGAGGCCCGGGCCCGCGGCCGGGTCCACGCCGCCGGCGAAGAGCACCGAAAAGACCACTACGCCCGCCGCCAGCCCCGCGACCGTGTCCACCGCCACCACCAGGAGCGAGGTGCCGGCGACGGGCGCGGCGTCGTCGAGGTAGGCGCCGTACATCAACATGACGCCGGCGCCGAGCCCGAGACTGAAAAAGGCGTGCCCCAGCGCCAAAACCACGCCGGTCATCGTGAGCTTCGTGAAGTCGGGCTGGAACAGATGCGCGAGCGCGCGCGTGAAGGCGTCCGTGGTCGCCGCGTACACCAGCAGCGCCGCCAGCAAGCCGAACAGGAGCGGCGCGGCGTACCGGACCAGCGGCTCGATGCCCGCGCGCAGGCCGCGCGCCGCGATCAGCATGGTCGCGGCGACGAACAGGCCGTGCCAGAACAGTTGCTTCTCCGGGTCGGTCACCAGCTGCGTGAACAGGCTGGCGACGCCGTCGGCGGTCTGGCCGGCGAGGACGCCGAACGCCATGCGCGGGACGTAGGCGAGAGCCCAGCCGGCGATCACGCTCAGGTAGGAAAGGATCAAAAACCCGCCGAGCACGCCGGCCCAGCCGACCAGCACCCAGTTGGGGTCGCCGCGCGCGCGGTCGGCGAGCTGGCGCATGGCGGTGATGGGCGAAGCCCGGCCGAGCCGCCCCAGCATCACCTCGGCCATGAGCAGCGGCAGACCGATCACGAGGACGCAGAACAGGTAAACGATGAGGAACGCGCCGCCGCCGTTCGCGCCGACGAGGTAGGGGAAATGCCAGATATTATTGAAGCCGATGGTCGCGCCGCTCGCCGCCAGGACGAACATGCCGGCGGACGACCAACGGCCATGAACCACGATTCTTGTCATGCGCGTCTCCGGCGGCGTGGCGAACGGGCCGCGGGTATCCAGACGCCGGCGGCGGAACCAGCCTATCTTCATGATAGCCGCCGGACAAGACCCGGCGTTACTTGCTAATATGAAAAACTCGGCTGCGAGCCCAAAATCCCGATGAACAAGAAAAGATCCAACGCCCCCGGCGCCGTCATCGCCCAGAACCGCCAGGCCTGGCACGACTATTTCATCGAGGAGAAATACGAGGCCGGCCTGGCGCTAAAGGGTTGGGAGGTCAAAAGCCTGCGCGCCGGGCGCGCGCAGCTGAAAGAGGGTTATGTCGTGATTGACCGGGGCGAGGCGTTTCTGGTCGGCACCCATATCTCCCCGCTCACCTCCGCCTCCACCCACGTGCAACCCGACCCCGTGCGCGCGCGCAAGCTGCTGCTGCACGCGGAGGAGATCAAGAAGCTCATCGGCGCGGTCGAACGCAAGGGCTACACGCTGGTGCCGCTGTCGCTCTACTGGAAACACGGCCACGCCAAGCTCGAGGTCGGGCTGGCGCGCGGCAAGCAGGCGCACGACAAGCGCGCGGACCTCAAGAAGCGCGAAACCGAGCGCGAGGTCAGACGCGCGCTCAAAGCGCGCTGATGCTATTAATTTTCACCGCAGAGGCGCGGAGGCGCGGAGAAAAAAGCAATTTTCAGGCGAGCAACGGCGAAACCACAGATGAACACAGATAAGAAAGTCAAAAGGCAAAGCAACGGTGAAACCGCAGATAAATGCAGATAAGAAATCAAGAGGCAAAAGCGAAGCATTTTTTAATCTAGCAGGATGCTGAAAAAGTCCGTCCAGGACTTTTTCAGCCACGCAAAGCAAAAATGTCATTTTTGCTTTGCTTCATTTTTCAAGCACTTGTGTACTTGAAAAATGGCGGTCGGTCCCTCGACCGCACCGCAGGTTGCTGAAAAACGAGTTTTTCAGCAACCTGCTAGGGAAGTTCTGATTAAGTCGTCATTCCGGCGGGGGCCTGCCCCGGCATGGTGAAAGCCGGGGCCGGAATCCAGAAAAACTCATAAACTTCCTGGACCCCGGCTTTCGCCGGGGTGACTTGTTCGGAGGTTTCTTAGCGGTTAGCTGATCGCTGACAGCTGATGGCTGACCGCTTGTTCCATCACGCCCGCAGCCGCTCCAGCCCCATCGCCTTGAGCACGTAGCGCTCGTAGACCGGCTCGCTGATGCCCTTGCGCACCTTGCGCAGGAAATACTTCTCGAACGCGAGCTTCGTGTAGTGCACCCATTTTCCTTCCTTCGACCAGGTGACGTTGCGCGGCGGCATCTCCGGGATCGCGATGAACGCCATGCCGGTGTCGCCGAAGTCGGCGAGGCAGACCGCGTTCCAGGTCGGCACGGCGTGCGGCTCCTTGCCGTCGAGCGCGGCGCGGATGTTGCGCGCGGCGGCGGTCGCCATGGACTCGATCATGTAGCCGGTCTTGGGCACGCCGGTCGGCACCGGCGTGGCCTCGATCGGCGGGATGGCGACGCACACGCCGACGCTGTACACGTTCGTGAATTTCGGGTTGCGCTGGAACTTGTCTATCAGGATGAACCCGCGCGGATTCGTCAGGCCCTCGATCCCGGCCACCGCCTCGATGCCCATGAACGCCGGCAGCATCATGCCGTACTTGAACGGCAGCTCGTGCTTGCGCTTCTCCTTGCCCTCCTCGTCCACCTCGAGGACGTGCAGCTTGCCGGGCTCGGCCTTGGTCACCTTGGCGTTGCAGATCCACTTGATGTGGCGGTCGCGCATCTCGCTCTCGAGCAGGCCCTTGGAGTCGCCGACGCCGCCCAGGCCGAGGTGGCCGATATAGGGCTCGGCGGTGACGAACGTCATCGGCACCTTGTCGCGGATCTTGCGCCGGCGCAGGTCGGTGTCCATGATGAAGGCGAATTCGTAGGCCGGCCCGTAGCACGACGCGCCCTGCACCGCGCCGACCACGATCGGCCCGGGATCGGCGACGAATTTCTCCCACGCCTGCGCGGCCTTGGCGGCGTGGTCCACGGTGCACACGGACACGGTGTTGCCCTCCGGGCCCAGGCCCTCGACCTCGTGAAACGCCAGGCGCGGGCCGGTGTCGATGATGAGATAGTCGTAGCCGACCCGGCGGCCGTCGCGCAGCTCGACCTCGTTGGTTTGCGGGTGCGCGCGCTTTGCGCCGGCGCCGATGAAATCAATCTTCTGTTTCGCCAGGGTCGGCCCGAGGGCGATCTTGATGGCCTCGGGCGTGCGCCAGTTGACCGCGACCCAGGGATTGGATGGGGTAAAATGAAACGTCTCGGAATCCGAGATCATCGTGATCCGGTCCTCGCGCCGGAGAAGATCCTTCATTTCGTACGCCGCGGCGATGCCGCCGATGCCGCCGCCTAAAATAACGATGTGGGCCATGGTGCGATACTCCAGAATGTAGAATGGATACCGGATAAATTAGCCGAATTGTTGGCACTGGCACAATAAAAAGCTTTGATCCTTATCAAGGTTAAATGATCGCCGGCAGGCCGTCCGCGGCCCCCGGATGACGCGGAACCAGATAGGGCCTATAATAGGTCGAGTTCCGAGTGGCGAGTTTCCGGTTGAAATCCGGTGTGCAAGTCCCAATTTTACTTGTAGCTTGCAACTTGAAACTGAAGTTCCGGGGGTGACCTGGTTTCGACGCGGGTCACGAAACCTCAGGGGCATGCCGAGGGGCAGACCACCTCGTAAATCCAACTGCAAACTTATAGTTGCCAACAACGACAACTACGCCCTAGCGGCTTAATCCCCGCTAGTCTTTCACCTACGTTTCGCCTGTGGGCCGGGATGAAAGATCGATCACACAGGATCGCGCCGTTTCGTGCCTGTTGGGGCGGCGCTAAAACATAGCAGGCTCAGCTCGGCGAGGATCCTGTCTGCCGGAGACCGCCGAGTCAAATCGAAGACAGACTACGCATGTAGAACCGGAGCTGTAGGACTTGCGGACGCGGGTTCGATTAACACAATGGTCGCCTCTGCTCGCAAGAGCAGAGTGAAAACGGGGCTCACATCGGCGAACCCTGACGCTTTTTCGAAAGAAACAGCATGGCAACGCCGAGGGGTGGAGAAGGGCCAACCTTTTCTGCCCTGTAGAGACTCATAGGCTCGCTGAAGATTTTCTGAGCGAGCACTAGGATTCGCGCAAGCGAATAACACGCCCCGCATCCCGCAAGGGATGAAGGCATAGTCCAGGCCGCATCGAAAGACGCGGATCAACTGTCCCGCCACCTCCACCAATTAACAACGCCCCCGACCGGGATTCCCGCCGGGGGCTTTGTTTTGTATAGTGGCTGAAATAAAACATCAGCGGCAGGGATGGCGAACTACAGAAAGGTTAAGAAACTCTCGCGTGAAGAAGCGGCATATATCGCCGGGATAATTGATGGCGAAGGTACGATTTCGCTAACCCGGAAACACCGTGGTGAACACCGGCAGCTTACCGTCAGCATCAGCAGTACCGAACCACCGTTGTTGAAATATGTCCTAAAGGTAATAGGCGCCGGACGTATTACCAATAAACGAACCTACCGGGCCAATCACACTCCCAGCGTTACCTACGCTATCAGTAACCGGCAAGCGCTTGCTGTACTTGAACAGGTCAGGCCTTACCTCAAGACATACAAGGCCAAGCGTGCGCAACTGATCCTACGCAGCTATATCCGCCTGACACCCCGAAACGGGAAATACACCCAGGCGCAGCTGAAAGAGCGTGATATTTTTATCGAGAAGTTTCTGCGCCTGAACCCGCGGCGGCAAACACTCGCCCCGGCGGGCCCCGACTGAACGTCGGGGCTGAGCCGGGGTTA
>MFSY01000081.1:0-2656 GCA_001785175.1 Candidatus Muproteobacteria bacterium RIFCSPHIGHO2_01_FULL_65_16
GCAGGATCATGTGCCCGGCCTCTTTCGCCACGTCGGTGCCGGTGATGCCCATGGCCACGCCGATGTCGGCGCGCTTCAGCGCCGGCGCGTCGTTGACGCCGTCGCCGGTCATGGCCACGAACTCGCCCTTGTCCTGCAGCGCCTTGACGATCTTGATCTTCTGTTCCGGGGCCACGCGCGCGTACACCCGCACACGCTCGACGTGCTCCTCGAACTCGGGCAGCTCCATGCGCGCGAGCGCGCGCCCATCGAGCACCTCCGCGCCTTCCTCGATGATGCCGAGCCGCGCCGCGATGGCGCGCGCCGTGGCCGGGTGATCGCCGGTGATCATGACCGGCGTGATGCCGGCGCTCTTGCACAGCCGCACTGCCTCGGCGGCCTCGGGCCGCGGCGGGTCGAGAAGCCCTACGAGCCCCACAAAAACGAGGCCTGTTTCGACTGCCTCGGGATCAAGCGGTGACGGCAGCTTGTCCCAACGCCGCTGCGCCACCGCCAGCACGCGCAGCCCGTCCGCCGCCATGCGCCCGACTTCATTTTCGATCGCTGCGGGATCGAGAGCCGCCTCGCCCGCGGCACTCAAGCGCGCGCGACACAACGGCAGCACCCGCTCCGGCGCGCCTTTTGTATAAGAGATGTACTCTAACTCCCCCTCCCCCTTGACGGGGGAGGGCAAGGGGTGGGGGTGAGCCCCATCTCCCATTTCCCCCCCCCCCCCCCCCCCCCCCCCCCCCCCCCCCCCGGGGGGGGGGGGGAGGGGGAGTTTGTGATACGACGTTCTTATGAACGGTCGTCATGCGCGCGCGTTCGGAATCGAAGGCGATCTCGGCCACGCGCGGGTAGCGCGCCTCGAGCTCGGATTTCACCGCCCCGGCGGCGCGCGCGGCCTCGAACAGCGCCACCTCGGTGGGATCGCCGATGACGGCGCCGGCGCCGCCGAGGCGGGCGTCGTTCGACAGCGCCAGCGCCCGGAACAACGTGGCCCAAGGCTCGCCCTGCGCGAGCGCGGGCGTGACGCCCCGCTCGAGGCGATCGCCGGCATAGAGCTCCTCGGCGCGCATCTTGTTGAGCGTGAGCGTGCCGGTCTTGTCCGAGCAGATGAAGGTCACGGAACCGAGCGTTTCGACCGCCGGCAACTTGCGGATGAGGGCGTGCTTCGTGACCATCCTGCGCGCGCCGAGCGCGAGCGACACCGTGACCACCGCCGGCAGCGCCTCGGGGATCGCCGCCACCGCGAGGCTGATCGCCGTAAGCGCCATGAGGAGCCACGGCTCGCCGCGCAGCACGCCGGTAGCGAAGAGGATCGCGCAGATCACGAGCACCGCGATCGAGAGCACCCGGCCGAAACGGGCCAGGCGCTTCTGCAACGGCGTCTTGACCTCTTCCTCCGCGCGCAGCAGCTCGGCGATGCGGCCGAGCTCGGTTTGCATGCCGGTGGCCACCACGAGCCCGCGGCCGCGGCCGTAGGTGATGACAGTGCCCTTCCAGGCCATGTTGCGTCGGTCGCCGAGGGGAAGGCTTTCATCGTGCAGCGGGCGCGTGATTTTCTCGACCGGCTGCGACTCGCCCGTGAGCGCCGCCTCCTCGGTCTTGAGCTGCGCCGCCTCGGTCAAGCGCAGATCGGCCGGCACCGCCTGGCCGGCCTCGAGCAGCACGACGTCGCCCGGCACGAGCTCGGCGGCCGGGATCAGCGCCGATTGCCCATCGCGCACCACGTGCGCGGTCAACGCCGCCATCTGCTTCAACGCCGCGATCGCGCGTTCGGCGCGGTACTCCTGCACGAAGCCGATGACCGCGTTCATCACCACGATGGCGAGGATAACCGCCGTGTCCACCGCGTCGCCGATCAGGCCCGAGACCACGGCCGCGGCGATCAGCACCAGGATCATGAAATCGGTGAGCTGGTCGGCGAGCATGCGTAGCGGCCCGCGGCGCTTGCCTTCCCGGATCGCGTTCGGGCCGTAGCGCGCGAGGCGCGCCGCGGCCTCGCCCCGGTCCAGCCCTGCGCGCGCGTCACTCCCGAGGCGCGCAAGCGCCTGCGCCACTTCGAGCAGGTGCCAGACCGTCGCTTCCGCTTGCGCCGATGTCTCAGCCGTCATGGATGGATCTGTCTATAAATTATCTTCCTGCGGTGCAAGTCAGCGCGGTCCCGGTGATCCAGTCCGGGTCAAAGCCGATTCATCGCTCGTCTGCGCCCGCGTCTCCGCGAGCTCGCCCAAAATGTTAGCCGCCCAGCGGTAGATGTTGTTCTCCTCCACCTGCCGCAGCAGGCGGCCCATGCGCGCGCGGCGTTCGGATTCCTCCATCTCCACACCGTAGCGAATCGTCTCGGCGAACCGTTCGGTGTCGTAGGGATTGACGATGAGCGCATCGGCGAGCTCGCGCGCCGCGCCGGCGAACTCGGAAAGAATCAGCACGCCGTCGCCGTCTTGCTGTGCGGCGACATACTCCTTGGCCACGAGGTTCATGCCGTCGTGCAGCGAGCTGACGATGCACAGCGGCGCCAGGCGCAGAAACGCGTACACCGTCTTCGCGTCATGGTGCGCCTCGAGGAAATGGACCGGGCGCCAGCCGTCGGTCTGGTACTTCCAGTTGATCTCGTCGGCGAGCGCCTCGATCTCGGCGATGTGGTCGCGGTAGCGGCGGATGTGCGTGCGCG
>MFSY01000081.1:2672-6424 GCA_001785175.1 Candidatus Muproteobacteria bacterium RIFCSPHIGHO2_01_FULL_65_16
TATTTCTCGAGGAAACGCTCGACGGCGCGCAGTCGCTCCGGCAGACCCTTGGTGTAGTCGAGCCGGTCCACGCCGACCGCGACGTACTGGCCTTCGAGCTTGTGCTGCGCCATGAGCTCCGCGCTTCTGCGCTCGAGCGCCTCGCCCGTGGGCACCTTGCGTTCGGACCAGGGCTGGACGCTGATCGGGAACGGCCGCACCAGCGTGCGATGTCCGCGCAGCTCGACCGCGAAGTGGTCCCAGTCGAGGCGCGACTCGAGCACGCGATCCACGGTGTCGAGGAAATTGTTGCCGTACTGCTGCAGGTGAAACCCGAGGAGGTCGGCGCCGAGCATGCCGTCGAGCAGCTCCGCGCCCCAGGGGCAGATGCGGAAGGCGTCCGGGTTCGGCCACGGGATGTGCCAGAAGAGCCCCACGCGCAGATCCGGCCGCGCTTCCTTGAGCAATCGCGGCAGCAGCGCGAGATGATAGTCCTGCACCAGCACCACGGCCTTGCCCGAGCCGATCTCCGCGAGCACGGCCTCGGCGAAACGCCGGTTCGCCTGCTGATAGTGCGCCCAGTCGGCGGCGCGGAACACGGGCCGCTCGTGCGCCAGGTGGCAGAGCGGCCACAGGCCCTCGTTCGAGAAGCCGTAGTAGTAGCCCTGCTCCTCCTCGCGCGTGAGCCACACGCGCTTGAGCGTGTAGCGCGCGTCGTCGGGCGGCACCGTGAGCCTTCCCTCGGCGTCCGCCGTCTCCCGATCGGCGTCGCCGCCGCCGTGCGCCACCCACAGGCCCCCGCAGGCCTGCAGCACCGGATCGAGCGCGGTCACGAGGCCGCCGGCCGGAACGATCATGCGCGGGCGGCCGTCGTGCAGCTGGTGCATGTACGGCTCGCGGTTGCTGACAACGACAAGCTGGCGGCCCTCGCCGATGGCGGCGAGCGCGTGCGCGCGCAACCGCTCCGCGGTCCAGACCTGCTCGGCGTGCCGCGCGGACTGCGACAGCGCCGCCCCCGTCGAGCGCGCCGCACGAAACGAGGCCGCGAGCCGGTCGGTCTCGCTTTGCAGCACGGGCGAGGGCAGCCCCCGCGGCAGCATCTCGGCGACGTTCTCGATCCGCAGCCGCCGCATCCAGTTGGCCAGCAGCTTGAGCGGCCGCTCGTAGGAGAACCACGTGGTCCCGCCCACGAGCGTCACCGCGAGCAGCGTGATAATAAATATCCAGGCCACATACTGCACCAGCCGGCCGGTGGCGCGCTCCTCTATAAAGGAAACGTCGTGCGCGACGACCAACACGCCCTTGGCGCTCGCGTCGCTCACCGGTACCGGCAACGCCAGTACGTGCACCGGCATGCCCGCGGCGTAGATCACCTCGCCGTACTCGCCGCCGCGGCCGGCGGCGGCCTTCGCCGGCGTCTCGATCTTGTCGGCGAACTCGGCGAGCGCCTTGCCGGAAGCCACCAGCCGCCCGTCCGGGCGGAACACGGCATATCCGAGCAGCCGCCGGTAGCCCTCGAGCCGCGTGCGCAGCTGCCGGCGCGCCTGCGTGTCCGGCAGCGCGAGCGCGCGCTCGACCGCGGGGGCGAGCTGCTGCCCGAGCGCGTGCGCGCGGCGCGCCACGTCCTCGAGATCTATCTGCCGCTCGCTCTCGATCTGGTACCGGGCGAAAAACACCGTGGCGATGCCGATGATCGCGGCGATCAGCAAGCCGAGCCGTAGGGGGCGGGCAAAACGTTGGCGGATCGTGGCGGCGGCCATGGGTTACTCTCAGAATGCCTCTTCCCAGCCCTTGCTCAGGCGCACGGCCGAATTGATAAGCCCCACCATGCTGTAGGTCTGCGGGAAGTTGCCCCACAGCGCGCGGGTCGCGGGGTCAATGTCCTCGGACAGCAGCCCGAGGGGGTTGCGGCAGGCGAGCAGGGTCTCGAACAGGGCGCGCGCCTCCTCGCGCCGCCCGAGGGCGGCGAGCGCGTCAATATACCAGAACGTGCAGACGAGAAAGGCGCTGCGCGGCGCGCCGAGGTCATCCTCCTGTGTGTAGCGAAAAATGAAATCGCCGCGTTTGAGCCGCCGCTCGACGGCGGCCACGGTGCCCGCGAAACGCGGGTCGTCGGCCGCCAGAAACCCGAGCTCGGAGAGCAACAGCAGGCTCGCGTCGAGCTCGAGTCCGCCGAAGCTCTCGACGAAGGTGTTCTCGGCGGCGTCCCAGGCGCGTTCGCCGATCACGCGGTGCATCGCGTCGGCCTGCGTGCGCCAGTACTCGGCGCGCGCGGGAAGTTTCAGATGTTGCGCGACGCGCGCCAGCCGATCGCACGCGACCCAACACATCACGGCCGAGAAGGTATGCACGCGCTCGCGCCCGCGCAGCTCCCAGATACCGGCGTCGGGCTGGTCGTAGACGGTGCGTGCGATCTCGCCCAGGGCCTCGAGACGGTAAAACAAGGCTTCGTTGCCCGGGCGATCGAGGCGCGCGTCGAAGAACATGTGGGTCGCCGCGAGCACCGCCGAACCGTACACGTCGTTCTGCACCTGCTTGTACGCGGCGTTACCCACCCGCACGGGCCCCATGCCGCGGAACCCCGGCAGCGCCGGTATCGTGGACTCCTCGAGATCGGCGCGCCCGCTCAGACGGTACACCGGCCGCAGCCTTCCCGGCTGACTCGCCGCGATGTTGACGATGTAGTGCAGGTAACGCTCCATGGTGTTGGTGACGCTCAGGCGGTTCAACGCCGTCACCACGAAATAGGCGTCGCGCAACCAGCAGTAGCGGTAGTCCCAGTTGCGCCCGCTCGCCGGCGACTCGGGGATCGAGGTGGTCATGGCCGCGACGATCGCGCCGGTGTCGTCGTAGGCCGAGAGTTTGAGCGTGATCGCCGCGCGGATCACGGCCTCCTGCCACTCGAACGGGATGCCGAGGAAGCGCACCCAGTCGTGCCAGTAGCGGCGCGTTTCGCCGAAGAAGCGGCCGCCCGCGTCGCCGGGCGCCTCGACCACGGTTTCGTCCGGGCCGAGGAGAAAGGTCAGATCGCGCTCGAGCACGAACGGCGTCTGTTCGAGCACGGCGGTGATGGAGGCGTCGGTGGTGAGCCGCAGCACCCACTGCGGCGCGACATAGCGGACGTGGTTGCTGCCGAAGGTGACGTTGGGGACGCCGGCGCCGTAGTCGTGAGTCGGCGCGAGCCGCGCGCGGATCACCGGGTTGCCGGCGAGCGGGCGCACGCGCCGCACGAACGTCTGCGGGTAAAACATGCGGCCGAACTGGGCGAAGCGCGGCGCAAAATCGGTGATCTCGACCGCGCCGCCGTTGGCATCGTACAGCGTCGTGACCAGAATCGCGGTGTTGCGCAGATAGCTCTGCTCGCTGCGCGCGAAGCTCTGCAGCTCGATGGCGAAGGCGCCGCGGCCGTCGCCCTCGCCGCGCAGCAGCGCGCAGAACACCGGGTCGGCGTCGTAACGCGGCAGGCAGGACCATACCATCGCGCCGCGTTGGTCCACGAGGGCGCTCACGTTGCAGTTGCCGATCAGTCCGAGATTCAGATCATTCACAGTGCGTATCCTGTTGCAGCCAGCGCGCATAGCGCTCGAGCCACGCGAGCACCTCGTCCACGCCGGGGAACCGCCAGCGCGCAACGCTCGGCCCCGGACCCACCTTGATCGAGCAGCCGCCGAGGCGGTTGACCAGAGCAAAGCCGTCCTCATCGGTCGTGTCGTCGCCGATGAAGCACGGCCGGCGCCCGGCGCACGCCGGCTCGGCGAGGAATTCGGCGATCG
>MFSY01000081.1:6431-8345 GCA_001785175.1 Candidatus Muproteobacteria bacterium RIFCSPHIGHO2_01_FULL_65_16
CTTGTCGCAACCGCTCGGCCGGATCTCGCAGACCATGGCGCCCGGCACCAGTGTAAACCGCGGCCCGAGCCGCTCGACGGCTTCGCGCGCGGCCTGTGTCGCCTCGGCCGCGAGCTGCGGTGCGCGGCGGTAGTGCAGGGCCAGCGTCGCGCCTTTGTCCTCGACCAGGACGCCGGGGTGCGCCCGCGCCCAGTGCTGCAGCCTGTCGCGCGCCTGCTCGAGCGCGGCGCGGGGCAGGTCGAGACGGCTCGTTTCGCCGCCGATGGCGCGGCGCTCCGCACCGTGCTGGCCGGCGGCGGGCAGAATGAGCGGCGCAAAGAGGCGATCGAGGTCCGCGATCCGGCGCCCGCTGATGAGCACGACGGGCATCACCTGTCGTAATCCGCCCAGGATGCGAACCAGGCCGGGGCGCAGGCTCACATCCTGCGGGCGCGCGGCGAAGTCGAGCAGCGTCCCGTCCACATCGAGAAACAACGCCGCCCGGCGCTCAAACGGCGGCACCGGTTCGAGCCCCGTTGCGGTCGCGGCCTCCGGCCCCTGTTCACCTGCACGTGCCATGGCAGCAATTTTCTTTGTCTTGCGAATCAACATAGAAAAAGCAGTCTAACCGCCAAGGCGCCAAGAACACCAAGTTTTTTATTGTTGTAAATAGCCCTTCTTGGCGTTCTTGGCGCCTTGGCGGTTCAGGATAATATTCATTTAGTTAGATGCTCTTAATAATAGAGTTCGATTATTGAGGCGGCAATGCGGCGCTCGAAGACGCCAAGCCGCCGGCGGGCGTCATGGCGCCGAACCGCCGTAAAGATACAGGACCAGTGAATTGAGCAGGTAAACAGTGAGCAGGAACATGCTCGCCCAGCCCACGGTCCCGAACAGCCGCGAGCGTGGCTGGTACAACAGGCCCACGATCACGATGCCGGTCATCATCATGGCCGAGATCGCGGAGACTGCGTGCATCGGCGAGACGTGGGCGAGGATCGGTCCGCGCAGAAAAAACAGGTCGTCCACCGCGACGATCAGGATGTCGAACAGATTGCTGCCGAGCAGGTTGCCGATCGCCATGTCGAGCGCGCCCAGGCGCATGGCGGCGATCGTCACCACCATCTCCGGCACCGAGGTCGCGAAGGCCACAAACAGCGTGCCGACGAAGGTCGCTTCCCATCCCATGACGCGCGCGATCTGCGCGCCGATAAAGGGCAACCAGATGCCGGCGCCCACCACGACGAGCGCGGCCAGGACATAGCGCCCCACCGCCTGCCGCAGGCGGATGTCCGGATAGCGCTCGGCATGTTCCCCGACATAGGCCGCCATCTGCGCGCGCTCGTAGCGGAACACGGTGCGCATCGCCACGACATACAGAATGACGATCAGCGGGGTGTAGATGCCAAGGTGGCCGATTGCGAGATCGCTGGTACGATCGGCCAGCAGCACGTTGAAACCGACGAAGCCGATGAGGATCACGCCGAACCCGGCGGCGAGGATATGGCCCTGGCTCGCGCGCGTGTACACCGACTCGCCGCGCTGGAGGAAATCGAGAATCGTGATGATGGCGAGATTGAAGACGCAGCTGCCGAGCACATCGCCGAGCGCGATGTCCGGCGTATCGGCCACGGTGACGGAGCTGATGCCGGTGACGAGTTCGGGCAATGAGGTCACAGTGGCGAGCAGCACCAGGCCGATCCAGGTGCCGCCGAGACCGGTCTTCTCGGCGATCACGTCGCCGTAGCGCGACAGCACCGTGCCGGCCACGCCGATGAGCGCCACGCACACGACGAACTGCGACCACACGATGACAGCGGGCGAGGTCATGCTCCTCCAGAGTAAAGCCTCCAGCCTTTAGCTGATAGCTGATAGCTTATAGCTATCAATTCACCACGCGGCTGATCTGGATGCCGAGTTTCTTGATGCGGTGCC
>MFSY01000081.1:8449-8608 GCA_001785175.1 Candidatus Muproteobacteria bacterium RIFCSPHIGHO2_01_FULL_65_16
CAGTCGTCCAGGCCGAGGCCGCCCGGCCGTTCCAGGACAGCGGCGTTGTCAGCGGCGCCGCCGGCTCCGCTCAGGATGGTGTGCGGCAGGTCGGCGGCGTCAATCGCCCCGCCCTTGCAGGAGAGCAGCGCGCGCTCGACCGCGTTGCGCAGCTCGCGG
>MFSY01000082.1 GCA_001785175.1 Candidatus Muproteobacteria bacterium RIFCSPHIGHO2_01_FULL_65_16
AAAGTAGCAAGTAGCAAGAAAAAGAAGTTACTTGCCACTTGATACTTGCTACTTGCTACTTGCTACTTGCTAACTTGTAACTTGTAACTTGTAACTGAGTTTAACATGGCAAGTCAGAGAATTAGGATACGGCTAAAGGCGTTCGATCACCGGCTGATTGACCGCTCGGCGCAGGAGATCGTCGACACGGCGCGGCGCACCGGCGCGCTCGTGCACGGGCCGATTCCGCTGCCGACCAAGATCGAGCGCTTCACGCTGCAACGCTCGCCGCACGCGGACAAGAAGGCGCGCGACCAGTTCGAGATCCGGACGCACAAGCGGATCATGGACATCATCGAGCCCACGGACAAGACCGTGGACGCGCTGATGAAGCTCGACCTCTCCGCCGGCGTGGACGTGGAAATTAAATTAAGCTAGAAACCACAGATAAACACCGATGAACACAGATAGAAAAATCTATTCTTGCTTTATCCGTGTTAATCCGTGTTCATCTGTGGTTGCAAAATATTTAGGTTTTTAAAAATGGCGCTGGGACTGGTAGGCAGAAAGATCGGCATGACCCGGGTGTTTTCCCCGGACGGCGCGGCCACGCCCGTGACGGTGCTGGAGATCGCCGGCAACCGCGTGACCCAGGTGAAGGACGAGGCCAAAGACGGCTACCGCGCGGTCCAGGTGACCGCCGGGACCCGGCGCGCGGACCGGCTGTCCAAGCCGATCGCGGGCATCTACGCGAAGAACGGGGTCGCGCCGGGGCGCGGACTGTGGGAGTTCCGCCTGGACGCGGGCGAGGGCGCGGATCTCAAGCCCGGCGCCGAGATCAAGGCGGATATATTCAAGGTCGGCCAGCACGTGGACGTGCAGGGCACCTCGATCGGCAAGGGCTTCGCCGGCGTGATCAAGCGCCACCACTTCCGCGGCGGTCGCGCCAGCCACGGCAACTCGCTCTCGCACCGGGCGCCGGGCTCGATCGGCCAGCGCCAGACGCCGGGGCGCGTGTTTCCCGGCAAGCCCATGGCCGGCCATCTGGGGCATGCCACGCGCACCCAACAGAACCTGGAGATCGTGCAGATAGACGCCGAGCGCAATCTGCTGCTGGTCAAGGGCGCCGTGCCCGGCCCCAAGGGCCAGGACGTGGTGATCCGGCCGAGCGTGAAGGAAAAGAAGGCGAGCAGCAAATGAAGCGGTCAGCGTTCAGCTATCAGCTCAAAGATGAGAACGGTTTAGCTGATTGCTGAAAGCTGATAGCTGAATGCTCAAGCGAAGAATACGACTATGAAACTGACAGTCATGAATGAAGCCGGCAAGGGTTCGGAGATGGACGTCTCCGACGCCGTGTTCGGCTGCGCGTTCAACGAGCCGCTGGTGCACCAGGTGGTGGTGGCGTACCAGGCGAATGCCCGGCAGGGGACGCGCAAGCAAAAGACCCGCGCCGAGGTGCGGGGCGGCGGCCGTAAGCCCTGGCGCCAGAAGGGCACCGGGCGCGCGCGCGCCGGCACCATCAGAAGTCCCTTGTGGCGCGGCGGCGGCAAGGTCTTCCCGTCCTCGCCGGACGAGAATTTCGCGCACAAGGTGAACAAGAAAATGCACCGCGGCGCGATGCGCGCGATACTCTCGGAGCTCGCGCGCCAGGGGCGCCTGGTCGCGGTCGCGGAGTTCAAGGTCGAGCAGCCGAAGACCAAGGCGCTGGTCGAGAAGCTGAACCGGCTCAACGCGCCGGACGTGCTGATCGTGACCGACGGCCTGGACGACAAGCTCGCGCTCGCCGCGCGCAATCTGCCGGGTGTGGACGTCCGCACCGTGGGCGGCGCCGACCCGGTGAGCCTGATCCGGCATGAGAAGGTGATCATGACGAGCGGCGCGGTCAAGCGTTTCGAGGAGTTGCTGGCATGACGCTCTTTTCGGGCAAGAAGGCGAAGGCGGAGAAGAAGGCCGAGGTTCAGGCCGCAAGCGCCGCGCGCGCGCCGGAGGCCGTCATCGGCGACGAGCGGCTGTTCCACGTGATCCTGGCGCCGCACATCTCGGAGAAGGGCACGCGCGTGGCGGACAAGCACCGCCAGATCGTGTTCGAGGTGCGCCGGGACGCGACCAAGCCGTTGATCCGGCAGGCGGTGGAGAAGCTGTTCAACGTGCGGGTCGAGACGGTGACGGTCGCCAACGTCAAGGGCAAGGCCAAGCGCTCGGGCAAGACCGCCGGCCGGCGCTCGGACTGGAAAAAGGCGTACGTGCGCCTCAAGCCCGGACAGGACATAGATTTTCTGACGCCGCAAAAACAGTGAGTCTAAAATGGCACTGATCAAGGTAAAACCGACATCCGCGGGACGCCGCACGCTGGTCAAGGTGGTTGGCACCGACCTGCACAAGGGCGAGCCGTACGCGCCCCTGCTGGAGAAGAAATCCAAGGTTGACGGGCGCAACAACTACGGGCGCATCTGCGCGCGCCATCAGGGCGGCGCGCACAAGCGCCGCTACCGTCTCGTTGATTTCAAGCGCAACAAGGACGGCGTTCCCGGGAAGGTCGAGCGCCTCGAGTATGATCCGAACCGCAGCGCCAACATCGCGTTGGTGCTGTACGCCGACGGCGAGCGCCGTTACATCATCGCCCCGGCGGGCATCGGTCGCGGGAGCCAGGTCATGTCCGGGCCGGATGTCCCGATCAAGCCCGGCAACACGCTGCCGATCCGCAACATCCCGGTCGGCTCGACCGTCCACTGCGTGGAGCTGAAGCCCGGACGCGGGGCGCAGATCGGGCGCGCCGCCGGCGCCGGCGTGCAGCTCGTCGCGCGCGAGGGCGACTATGCGCAGATGCGCCTGAAGAGCGGCGAGGTGCGCCAGGTGCACGTAGACTGTCGCGCCACCATCGGCGAGGTCGGCAACTCCGAGCACAACCTGCGCAGCCTCGGCAAGGCCGGCGCCAGCCGCTGGCGCGGCATCCGCCCGACGGTCCGCGGCGTCGCCATGAACCCGGTGGACCATCCGCACGGCGGCGGCGAGGGCCGCGGCAAGGGCGGCAATCATCCGCAGAGCCCATGGGGCACGCCGGCCAAGGGCTACAAGACGCGCCACAACAAGCGCACCGATCGCATGATCGTGCAGCGGCGCAAGAAATAAGAGGATCGAACCGTGCCACGTTCCGTCAGAAAAGGCCCGTTCATAGACGCGCACCTCGCCGCCAAGGTGGAGAAGGCGCGCGTCGAGGGGTCCAAGAAGCCGATCAAGACCTGGTCGCGGCGCTCGACCATCATGCCGGATTTCGTCGGGCTGACCATCGCCGTGCACAACGGCCGGCAGCACGTGCCGATCCTGATCACCGAGAACATGGTCGGGCACAAGCTCGGCGAGTTCGCCGCCACGCGCACTTTCAAGGTTCATTCCGGCGACCGCAAGGCGACGACGGAAACCGAGAAAAAGGAGTGACAGAGCCATGCAGGCCTCCGCGATTTTGAAACGCATCCGCGTCTCGGCGCAGAAAGGGCGACTGATAGCCGACCAGATCCGCGGGCTGCCGGTGGCGCGCGCCCTCGAGATACTGCAGTTCAGCAACAAGAAGGCCGCGGCCGTGGTGAAGAAGGCGCTGGAATCGGCGATCGCCAACGCCGAGCACAACGAGGGCGCGGATGTTGACGAGCTCCGGGTGGCGCGCATCCTGGTGGACGGCGCCTCGACCATGAAGCGGATGCACGCCCGCGCCAAGGGCCGCGGCGCGCGCATCCTCAAGCGCACGAGCCACATCACCGTGACCGTGAGCGACGAAAAGACGCCGAAGAAGCCGGCGACGACGGCCAAGGCGACGAAGGAGAAGAGCTGATGGGACAGAAGGTCAATCCGATCGGGCTGCGTCTGGGCATCATCCGCGACTGGACCGCCAGGTGGTATTCGGGCAGCAAGGGCTACACCGCGAACCTGTATTCGGACCTCATGCTGCGGGAGCGCCTGAAGCAGAGGCTGGCCAACGCCGCGGTGAGCCAGATCGTGATCGAGCGTCCGGCGCAGCGCATCAATATTACCGTGCACACCGCCCGGCCCGGCATCGTGATCGGCAAGAAGGGCGAGGACATCGAGAAGCTGCGCCAGGAGCTGACCCGGATGGCCGGCGTGCCGGTGCAGCTCGCGGTCGAGGAGGTGCGCCAGCCGGAGCTCGACGCGCAGCTGGTGGCGGAGAACGTCGCCCAGCAGCTGGAGAAGCGCATCATGTTCCGCCGCGCCATGAAGCGCGCCGTGACCAACGCCATGCGCCTGCGCGCGCAGGGCATCAAGATCATGTGCGCCGGGCGCCTGAACGGGGCCGAGATCGCGCGCACCGAATGGTACCGCGAGGGTCGCGTGCCGCTGCACACGCTGCGCGCCGATATTGATTACGGCTTCGCCGAGGCGCACACGACCTACGGCGCGATCGGCGTGAAGGTGTGGATCTTCAAGGGCGAGGTGTTCGACAAGGACGAGCCCAAGGCCGAGGACGCCGAGGCGCAGAAGAAGGGCGCTGCTTAAGAATTTTGGAACCACAGATGAACACGGATGCACACAGATCAGTTAAAGGATGGTTTTTAATCCGTGTTTATCCGTGTTCATCCGTGGTTAATTGAGAATTAAGTCATGCTGCAACCGAAACGAACGAAGTATCGTAAGATGCAGAAGGGCCGCAACCGCGGCTTGGCGCAGCGCGGCAACAAGGTGAGCTTCGGCGAGTACGGCCTGAAGGCCACCACCCGCGGAAGGCTGTCCTCGCGCGAGATCGAGGCCGCGCGGCGCGCGCTCACTCGCTTCGTCAAGCGCGGCGGGCGCGTGTGGATCCGGGTGTTTCCGGACCGGCCCGTGACCAAGAAGCCGCTCGAGGTGCGCATGGGCAGCGGCAAGGGCAACGTGGAGTTCTACGTGGCGCTGGTGCAGCCCGGCAGCATGTTGTATGAGATGGAGGGCGTGAAGGAAGCGGAGGCGCGCGAGGCGTTCAAGCTCGCCGCCGCCAAGCTGTCGGTGAGAACCGCGTTTGTGAGCAGATAGGTGGATAGATGAATGCGAAAGACATCCGGGCCATGGATGCCGAGGGCCGGCGCAAGGAGCTGAACGCGCTGCTGCGCGAGCAGTTCAACCTGCGCATGCAGAAGGCCACGGGCCAGATGGCGAACACCGCGACACAGCGTAAGCTGCGGCGTGACATCGCGCGGCTCAAGACGGTGATGAACGAGAAGGTTTAACTGGCAATGACCGAACAGACTGAACAGGCAAAAAAGGCGACGCGCTCGCTTACCGGCCGGGTGGTGAGCAACAAGATGGATAAGACCATCACGGTGCAGGTGGAGCGCCGCATCCGGCACCCGTTGTACGGCAAGTTCATCACCCGCCGCACCCGGCTGCACGCGCACGACGCGAACAACGATTGCAAGGAAGGCGATCTGGTGCAGATCGAGGAGTGCCGGCCGCTGTCGCGCACCAAGTCGTGGCAGCTGGTGAAGGTGTTGGAGCGCGCCAGCGCGGTCTAACAGATTGAATTATTGGCGTTATTTGAACAAGTGATATAATTTCCGGTTCTGCGCCGCCGCCGGCCGGGGAGTCGAACGATGATACAGATGCAAACCGTGTTGACGGTGGCCGACAACAGTGGGGCCAAGACCGTGCAGTGCATCAAGGTGCTGGGCGGATCCAAGCGCCGCTACGCCGGCATCGGCGATGTCATCAAGGTCAGCGTCAAGGAGGCGATACCGCGCGGGAAGGTGAAGAAGGGCGACGTCTGCGACGCCGTCATCGTCCGCACCCGCAAGGGCGTGCGCCGCGCGGACGGCTCGGTGATCCGCTTCGACAGCAACGCCGCGGTGCTGCTCGATCCCAAGCGCGAGCTGATCGGCACGCGCATCTTCGGACCGGTGACGCGTGAGCTCAGGAGCGAGCAGTTCATGAAGATCATCTCGCTCGCGCCCGAAGTGCTGTAAGGAAAGAGCTGGTATATGAATTTTTGCCGCAAAGACGCAAAGAACGCAAAGGTTTTTTTTAAGAAATTCTTTTATTCTTTGCGCCCTTTGCGTCTCTGCGGCGAGTGATCATAAAGACTCTTATGAACAAGATTCGAAAAGGCGACCAGGTGATGGTGCTCGCGGGCCGGGAC